>JAFVRT010000362.1 GCA_017504125.1 Lentisphaeria bacterium | reverse complement strand
GCGGCTGAAAAAAGAAAATGTTCCCGGCACCGTTATTATTCTGGCTTACGATCTCTGCCGCGAAGTTCCCAAACAGGATATCCCCGACAATGTGATGCTGCAGGTCGCTGTTTTAGGTCCTTGGGCAAAACAGGATAAAGCACGCCAGATCAAAGATGAACAGTTCATACAGCGGTGGGTCAAAAAAATGGGCGGCAAGATCTTTATGTGGAACTATGTTACAAAACACTCTCTCCGCGGCGCACCTGTCATCCCCAATTCAACGCCCAGAGCCATTGCTGAATATTATAAAAGTGTCAGCAAATACTCTTTCGGCGCGTTCCTCGAAAGCGGGACCGATTACTGGATCTTCACCCATCTGAACAACTATATTTTCAGCAAGATCATGTGGGATAATAATGCTGATACTGATGCACTCCTTGCCGAATACCATAAACTTATGTTCGGCTCCGGAGCCGCCCCGATGCAGGAAATCATGGATTCTATCGAAAGGCACTGGATCAATGAAATTGTCGGCAAAACTATCATAACCTCTTACGGACCGGTACTCCGCCCTCCGTCAGAATACAAACTTCTGAATGTCATTTATTCCCCCAAAGAAATGAAAAGAATAAACGGCTTGTTTGACAAGGCTGAAAAACTTGCCGCCAAGGAAAAAGATCAGCTTGCCAGAATCAAATTTATCAGAAAATCTTTCTGGGGTCCCCTGAATTCCCTTTCGGTTGATTATTTCAAAAAAGCCGCAGCCGTTGACAAATGGCAGGCAGATGTCGGGACTTTGAAAACAGGAGAAAAAATCGTCATTGACGGAACCGGTAATGAAAAAGCATGGCAGGATGCTCCTTCTGTCGCGCTGATACCCCTCAACTCAAATAAAGCAGAAGTCCTCACCTTTGTCAAGATGCTGCACGACAGGGAAAATCTCTATTTCCTCTTTGACTGCCGCGAACCCTTTACCGGAAAAATGGCCGGCAAACCGCGAAAGTTCGACGATCCGGAAATGTGGTCGGACAATTCTGTAGAGATCCACCTTGACCCGGCAGGTACCCGCAAGGAAAAGTTTCAGTTCATGATCGACCGTTTCGGAGGACTCACCGATTTGCATTTCATTGACAAAACTCAGAAACACAACATAAAATGGACCAGCGGTGCAGAAGTAAAAACAACTGTCGTACCAGGTAAATCCTGGTTTGCAGAAGTCCGTATCCCGCTGAAATCCATGCCTAAATCCAATAATAACTTTATCACAGCCAATTTCAACCGGCATCGTGTCATCGACGGTATCAAGGTACACCCATACTATGTGTGGAGTCCCCATGTAAAATCTTTCGGCGACCTGCACCACTTCGGTTTGATCCATTTGGGAAAAAGAGTTATTGATAATATGATTTCCGACGGTGATTTTATCAATTTCGGTTTCTACTCTCCGAAAAGTTTATGGAAATACGGACGGCCTGTTCCCAAAAGAGATACAGAGTGTTTCCGTACCGCCGGAGTTTCGATGCGGCTGGAAGGACACCGCTGCGGCGTGTATCATATGATAAAGAATCTGAAACCGAATACAACCTACTCTCTGAGTTTCTTTGTCCGTCAGGAAAATGTAAAATTGAATAAAGGAGCATCCCCGTTGGGAGGTGGATTCTTTGTCCGGATCGATGATAAAAACGGTGTATCAAGGCGTTATCCCAAGCGGGCATTCTTCGGAACGATCCCATGGACAAGATGGGAGTATATTTACCGTACTTCAGACAAAAAGCCGGGGGAGAATCCTTATCTCCACTTTGTATTGCGCAGCGCGACAGGAAAAGTCTGGGTCGATCATGTAAAACTGGTGGAAGTGCCTGATAAAAAATAGGATATGTTCCCAACAGACGGAGTGGCACAAGTACATACTCCGATCGTGAACATCTTTTGGCCACGATCGGAGTACAGCACAAGACAAAAGCAGTTGACTCTATATGCTTTTGCTTGATCAATTTATTAAAATCATGATATAAAAGACTGATTACCGGTAGAGCGATATAGAAATTTCCATATTGCTCTACCGGTAATATTTTCAGAAAAAAAAAGCGTCCCTTTTCAAAAGGGACGCCATTTACTCAAGTAAAACGCCTGAAGCGATTACTTGGCAACAGCCAGCTTGTCAGCCTGAGATTTTTTCCGTGCAGCGCGGTTGGCGGGGATGACACCGACTTTGGCAGCCTTGTCGAGACGGCTCACAAAAGCACGACGGAGTTCATCGACCTGAGCATCACCGGCTTCGACAGCGGCGCGCAGTTTCTTTTCCAGCGTTTTGAGTTCGCTGATCCGGGAACGGTTGCGGAGGTTCGCTTCATTGCTGGTCCGCAGACGCTTGGCAGCCTGTTTTGAATGTGGCATTTTCTTCTCCAATATCAGTTAAAATTAATGAAACAATCCAGTAACATTCAATTAATATATATCCATTTTCCCCTTTTGTCAAGTCCACGAATCAAAAAAGAACATTTTTTGGCACTATTTTTTCAAAAATGATTCTCCGGCTAATCTTCCAACCGACCTAAAAACATACTGAAAAAAACAAGAAAAATCATCTTATTTTCAATATTTTGCTTGACTTTTCACATAAAACAAGGCATATTAAACAAATAGTTTTATTCCGGTGATGACATAAGTCTTGTTTTGGTGGGGAGATATCAAGATAAAATGCGCTGCGAAAATTGTCAGCATGAATTCCCGATATATGATGCGCGGATGATAGGCAACTCGGCAACGTGCCCGTCATGCGGTACATCTGTCGTCTGCAGCGACCGGCCGGTCATAATTTACTGCCCGGAATGCAAACAGGAGCTGGAGTGCGCGCTGTGGATGCTCGGCAGTACGGCAGAGTGTTCTTTCTGCGGACGCGAGATCCAGCTCACCCGCCCTGCATCAGATACCGGATCACATACCAACTCGTATCTGCCTCCGGGATATAAACTCGGCAGTTATTCGATCATTTCATGCATAGGTGTCGGCGGAATGGGTGAGGTCTATCTGGCCCATCATGATCTGCTCGACCGCAGATGTGCGTTGAAATTGCTGCTTCCTTCCGCCGAGGGCACTGTTGCCAATGTTTCACTTGACGCACTGGTCAAAGAAGCCAAACTTGCCTGCCGTATCCGTTGTCCCAATGTAGTAGAAGTGATCGATGTGCAAGTCGACCAGCAGCGCAATTTCGGCTACATCGTCATGGAGTTCGTCCAGGGGACCGATGTTGAACACATGATAAATGACAAGCCCATGAATGAGGACTCCGTAATAAACATTGCCCGCGGAGTCGCTCTGGCTTTGCTTGAAGCATCAAAGTTCCAGATCGTCCACCGGGACATCAAACCGGGCAATATCATGATCACCAATACCGGAGAGATCAAGTTGGCCGACCTGGGTATTGCCAAATCCGGCAAAGATGAGAATGATGACAGCAGCGGCAAGATCACCGGTACAGTTCACTACGCCTCACCGGAACAGCTGCGGCAGGTCAACGGCGGCGATGCCCGTTCCGACATATATTCGCTCGGAGCAACCATGTATCACATGCTGAGCGGGAAGCGGCCCTTTGAAGGCGATTCTCTCAAAGAAATACTCACAAAGGTTCTGAAAGCAAGATTCCTGCCCATTGAACAGGCCGCGCCCCATGTTTCCAGACAAACCTGTCAGCTGGTGAACTCGATGATGGCTTATTTTCCGGAAAAACGCCCTCAGAATGCCAAAGAACTTCTGCAGGAGCTGGATAAAATAACCGCCATCCGTTCAGGCAAGGTATCGCTCCGCAGCAATCTTTTCGATTTCAATAAAATAAAAAAGTTCGTCGCTGCGAAAAAACGGCAGATCATCATTACTCTTTCCATATTGGGAACAGTTCTGCTGCTCGCTCTTGCAGCAGCGGCAATAGCAGGAACATCCTCCCCAAAGGTTCATCAAGCTGCGGCACAGACTGCGGCAAAAGTTGAAAAAAAGCCGGCCCAGCCTCCCAAAATGGTTCCGGGCGACTACATCAATTTTATCAAATTCCTTATCCTCGTTGTCTGGGTGCTTTCCGGAATCAGGGTACTCAAATACCTCGACAGTTTTGAAGCAAGACAATCTGAATTGGCCTTGAACTGCCGGCCATATCTGAATCTGGCTTCGCTGATTGCCGGACCATTGGTATTTCTGGCAGTAAAATTCGACGAGAAATACACCGACCGGGTCAGGGCATTTATGAAAAAGCTGGAAAAACTCCCGTGCATTATTGACTCACAGGGCAATATGACCTATCAGGAAGATGAATATGCAGAAGATTTCGAAGTCATCCATTTTCTGCGCCAATTGATCGCCAATGCTCTTAAACAGCATGCCGGAGAAATAATCATCGAACCTCACGAAAACGAATCCAGTATCATCAGGTTCCGGGTCGATGGTATTCTCCGTGATATTGACACATTGGATTCGGAGTTTGCCTACATGTTTTCCAGCGCGGTCAGAGCGATTTCCGGAATGAATGTTTCAGACCGCTACCGTTCCCAGAATGGAACTTTTTCCATCACCGGCTTATTCGGAGATATATCATTCACGACATCTGCCGGACGGGGATTCAATGGAGAAAAACTCAGTTTGCGTATCATTGACACAAAATCCGTACCATTGACTGTCGCCGACATGAATATTTCCGGACGGGAATTGATAATCATGGAAAACACCGTCCGCCTGCCTTCCGGGCTGATCCTGGTATGCGGTCCGCAGGACAGCGGCAGAACCACCTCGCTCTATGCGATGCTGAATTCCATGGATCACTCCTCCCGGCGCATCGTTTCCATTGAAACGGTGATCGAACGGGTGATCCCCGGCGTGAAGCAGCTGAAAATAAATGACTTTTCCGGTAAAACTCTTGCAGGCATAATGCGGGAAGCCATACTGATGAATCCCGATGTCATCTGTCTTTGCGATATCAATGACGAAGAAACCGCCCAACTGGCGATCCAATACGCTCAATCCGGACATTTGGTCGTTGCCGCCATGAATACAAGCGACAAAGTGGCAGTTTTTGAACGCCTGATGAATTTCAATATCCCGCTGCATACCATTGCCCGCTCTTTGCGGGCGATCATATCGCAGAGGCTGGTAAGAAAATTGTGCAAATGCAAAAAGCACAAACTTCCTACACAAGATCAACAGTTTGCATTCACAGGATTTGAATTGTCCTATTCTTCGGTATATGGAGCAGGCAGTTGTTCACGATGCGGAAAATCCGGCTATTCAGGGCGGACAGCAATATTCGATATCATGGGAATTGATGATGAATTGCGTCTGATGCTCGAAGACAAAAATGCCGATTTGAGCAATATCCAGCGTCTGCTCGAAAAATCCGGCCGGAATCATGGTCTGCTCCGTTCAGGATACACCATAGCCGCCAAAGGGATCACTTCTGTTGAAGAAGTTGAACGGGTCATTATGGAGTTGTAACATGTATATCCTATTCTGGCTGTTTTACTATATTCTCCCCGGCGTTGCAGCATGGAAATTGCGCAGCGCAGATTTCGCCAAATGCGTCTATGGTTTTTTCGGTACTGCCTTTGCTGTATATCTTGCAGTATGGAGCGAAAACATGCTCCATAAGACCATTGATCCGCTGATCCGGAACACCGATGTAAAATCGTGGCTGACAGTAATATCATTGGTGCTGATATGGTTTTTCGCAACAATAATATTCCATTTTGCCGTTACCAAACTTGCCCCTGACGGTTTTGAGCTCTTTGAATTTCCGGAACATATCTGCAAGTTCCTCGGACCGCTGACCGTCTTCCTGCATTGCGGCTTGATCTGCGCCATGATCTTCACGATCTTTTCAGTATCGCCATTTGCCCGCCATGTCAATATCGTTTCTCTTGAACCGAGTTTGTGTTCGGGTGCAAGATACCGGATCTTATGGGATTCATTTTTCATAGACCGTTTTTCATGGCAGGAAGCAGGCATCAACGCCAGACGCCGTTCCTTTGACCGCTTTGTTCCGGAAAAACCTGAGCAGGTACTCAAGGCTCTGGAAGAAGCAAAACGCAAAAAGGCTGAGGCTGAAGCAGCAGCCAGAGCAGCAGAACTTGCCGCCCGCAAGGCAGCTCACGAAAAGGCATTGGCTGAAGCAAAAGCCAGAGAAGAAGCCGAGAAAAAAGAACGGATCCTGAAAAAGAAAAAACGCCTCGGCAAAATCATAATCTACCAGGAACAATCCCCCGGCGGCCCTGTCGTGGCAGTAGATCAAACCCCTGAGGCT
>JAFVRT010000036.1 GCA_017504125.1 Lentisphaeria bacterium | reverse complement strand
GATCAGGAGCAGTTGCGCTCAAGGTCGACGGCGAACTCATGGGCAGCAGCAGTAATGCATTGGTGATAGTCAATGGCGACAGCTATCCGGTCAACGGAGAACCGGCTATCGCAGCCTGGGAAGACGGCACTTTTACCGCCGGAACTTATTCCTCCAGCAATGATGAAAGACGCATACTTCCATTTTCATCCCGTCCGAAACCCAGAAATGCAGAGTCTTTACGCTGGATCTATCCGATAATCCGGGAAGAAGTCCTCAATGCCTGAAAAAAACGGGATCATTCCTGATTTTTTACACTTATGAGGCCTTTGAGATAAAAAGTTTCAGGAACCGGCAACAAAGTGGGATGATCCGGAGCCTGTTCCAGATGTCCGACGATCCGGGCAACAGAATTGGCTTCAAGCGCGGCAGATGCTGTGATTTTCTGGAACAGTTCAGCAGTCATGAGTCCTGAGCAGGAAAAATTGCAAAGCACACCGCCGGGTTTCAACACTCCGAATCCAAGCCGGGCCAGATCCTGATAGGCCCGGCTTCCGGAAACGACTGCCCGTTGGGAATCTATGAGTTTCGGAGGATCAAGGATCACCACATCGAACTGCCGGCCTTCCCGGTTAAGTTCCCGCAGCAAAGTAAAAACATCTCCGCAACGGTTTTCCCAGCTTGCCGGAGAAAAGGCATTGAGCTCCATATTACGGCAAAGCTGCTTCAGAGCCGGGGCAGAAGAATCCATATTGAGCACATGCTTTGCTCCGGATTTCAGCGCAGCAACAGCAAAAGCTCCGGTGTAGGAAAAACAATTCAACACCTCAGCCCCGCTGCAGAAACGGCGGATTTCCCGTCTGGCAGAACGCAAATCAAAATAAAAACCGGTTTTCTGTCCGCAGCTTATATCGACCGCAAAGGACATATCTTCCTCGCGGATAATTATTTCTTCCGGCAGATCACTTCCCAGAACTTTGCCGGAACGCCCCGGCAATCCCTCCTTGCGCCGTACTGAAGCATCGGAGCGTTCATATATACCTTCCGGGCGGCATATCTTCCACAAAGCATCAATTATTGCTTCCCGATTATACTCTGCGGCTGCCGAAAGCAACTGCAGAACCAGAAATCTGCCGAAACGGTCAACTATAACTCCCGGCAATTCATCTGATTCAGAAAAAATAAGACGACACCCGCCTTCAGGATCTGCAAGCATAAGTTTTTCCCGCAAAAGAACCGCATTGCTGATACGGCGGCGAAAAAACTCCCCATCTATACATTCGTTTTCTTCAAAGCTCCAGACCCGTCCGGTGATCTGAGAAACCGGACTGAATCCGGCCCAAGCCAGAAATGTGCCGTCAGCGGCCAGGACTTTTACGGTTTCGCCGGATCCCGGATCACCTTCAATACGCTCCACAGCACCGGAAAAGATCCACGGATGGCGGCGCAGTAAAGATTTTTCCCGTCCCTTGCGTAAAATGATCTTTTTCATTATTTGAGTGTCTTGATTTCGTCGATAAAAGCATCCACATCAGCAAACTGCCGGTAAACAGATGCAAAACGCACATAGGCCACCTGATCTATCTCTCTCAGAGCAGCCATGACTCTTTTTCCAATCTCGGCACTGGAAACTTCCTTTTCAAAATCCCGGAGAAGTGAATTTGTAACTTTCCGTACAACTTCTTCGATCTGATCCTGAGTAAGGCGGCGATAACATGCATGATCGAGCCCTGCCCGGAGCTTTGCCGGATTGAATTCCTCCCGTCTGCCGGTGCGTTTCAATACAGTAAGTTCATCAGGAACGATAGATTCGATCGTGGTAAAACGGCCTCCGCAGACCTGACACTCACGCCGGCGGCGCACCACCGGTTCCTCTTTGCTGCCGCGGGAATCAACGACTTTGTCGTTATCGGCTCCGCATCTGGGACAACGCATATAAAAAATCTCTCAATCCTGTTCCAAAAGCATAAATCCCAACTCGGAAAGGGGCCGCAAAACGACTCCGGAACAGTTCATTTTCCTCATTGAGTTTACAATAAATCCGGCTGACCTGACAAAATCGTTCCAATCACGGCGGCGCAAAGCCCCGTCACGAACCGATGTATGACCGGCAAGCTGGATGACTGCCATATTATTACGGGTTCCGGCTGCAGCAGCATTCAAACGCCTGACAGCTTCACGGGGACGGTTGCCGGAACTCTGGATAATCACTCCGTCAAACCCGGAAAAATCCTGCACTCTGCCTCTGGAGAGTTTTTTCTCCCTTGCCCAGACAGGATAAAAGTCCGGCAATTCGATCCTCAAAGGTATACCACGGAGATTTTTCTTCATCTTTTCCAACAGTTTGATCGAAGTTATGACCAGATTATCGTTATCCATACCAAGTCCGAAAGTATGTTCGCTCCAGATGTAATGAAGTCCGGGAATAAGGTCAGCACCGTTGGCAACAGTAAAAAGATGGGGTTCAAAACGCACAGAAACACCGGCGAGTTTTGCATTTTCAGGCAGACCGGCGTTGAATTCAACGATCTCCGCAGCCAAATCAGGCAGAGTCCTGAATTGAGGAAGTATCGATCTTATGAAAGCATTTCCTCTGAAGCGATGTTTGAAATCGCCCTGCCGCACAGTCAATTCCACCGGGATCCCGGAATCGGCAGCGGCGGTAACCAGCGAAACAAGTTCATCTGAAAGCTCCGCCTCTGAAGATATCGCACAGTAGATCCGGTTGAAACCGAGTTGTTTCACCAGCCTGACTATTTCAGCAGTACGCTCTTTGTATGCTCTGTAAGCACTAAGCGAAACTCCAACGCCCCGTATTTTCATCGGAGCAAGAACTTTGTGTAAAGCTCCGGCACGACGACCCACCGTATGTTCAGAAACCTGAAACTGCGGTACTGCTGCTTTTTTTTCTTCACGGACAGGCGTAGTGCGGCATCCGGAAACTCCGGAAAGCAACAGAATTCCTGACAACAGGAGAGTAATGTGTTTTTTTCTTTTCATAATGCTATAATATAGCACGCAAACAGTGATTTTTCAAGTTCCGATACAACGGAAGCAAACACATACTTTTCACTTGCAAAATACACCTTTCCGGTGTATATTGTATAAATGGGAATTTATTATACAATCACCGGAAGGAGTCTCCGAAAATGCCAGCACGGATTATTGACGGCAAAGCAGTGGCCGCAGAAGTAACAGCAAGAGTAAAAAGCAGAGTCGATGCGCTGAAGGAACGCGGAATATTCCCCGGTTTGGCGGTCATTCTGGCCGGTGAGGATCCGGCTTCTCAGGTTTATGTCCGCAACAAAATCAAAAAATGTGCTGAACTCGGTATTGAATCACGCCGTATCGATCTGCCGTCTGATGTTACCATGGAAACCATGCTCAAGACTATCGATGAACTCAATAATGATCCGGCGATCCATGGCATACTCGTACAGTTTCCTCCGCCGCGTCAGCTTGATCAGGAACAGATCATCGATGCAATATCTCCCGAAAAAGATGTCGACTGTTTCTGCGACCGCAATGTGGGACGGATCCTTGAAGGCCGGATCGATGGTTTTCTGCCTTGCACTCCGGCAGGGGTCATGGAACTGCTCAAGGCAGCCGGTATCGATCCTGCAGGTAAACACGCGGTAGTAGTCGGGCGTTCCAACATCGTGGGCAAACCGCTTGCAGCACTGCTCATGCAGAAACACAAAGGAGCCAACGCAACAGTCACCGTAGTACACTCCGGGACCCCGGATCTTGCACGGTTCACCCGTGATGCCGATATCGTCATCGCCGCCATCGGCAAACCATGTTTTATCACCGGCGACATGCTCAAACCCGGTGCAGCTGTAATCGATGTGGGTATCAACCGCATTGCCGGTACCGATGGTAAAAGCAAACTGGTCGGGGATGTGGATTTTGATTCTGCAGTCGAAGTAGCCGGTGCGATCACCCCGGTTCCGGGCGGTGTCGGTCCTATGACTATCGCCATGCTCATGGACAACGCTGTGCGGGCGGCAGAAAAGGCTGCTGAAAATGCGTGATCTTTTTCTCTGTTTTGCCGGGGTGTTCCTGTTGGCGTTTTCCGGTTGCGACCGCAAGGTTCCGGAACACAAGACCGTGATCCCGGAGGTCAGCGCAATAAAACTTGCGCCCGCCCCTTACAGCCCCTCCGGAGTACTTATCGCCGAAGCCAAAGCCTTCGATGAAGTAAATCTCGTTGCCAGAGTCGAAGGATTTCTGAAAAAACGCCTTTTTACCGAAGGCGCAAAGGTCAAAAAAGGGGAACTCCTCTACGAAATAGAACCGGAAATCTACATGGCCAAGGTCAAAGCTGCACAAGCAAAATTGACCAAAGCCCAAGCGGCAAGAAATAATGCTGATACTGACTACAAACGCCAGCGTCAGCTTCTGTCTGCCAAAGCAGTCAGCGAACGCACATACGACAGAGTCGAAGCAGCCAAGCTGGAGGCTGATGCTGATGTCAAAGCAGCAGAAGCAGAACTTGAGCTTGCCAAACAGAACCTCGCTTACACACAGATACGCGCTCCGTTTGACGGAGTCATTGGGCTGAGTAATTACAGCGAAGGGAATCTGGTCAATCCAAACTCCGGCACATTGGCTACGGTGGTAAAAACCGATCCGATGCGGGTAGAGTTTGCAATTTCGGAAAACCAGCTGCTGGATCTTGCCGGAAACAAAGGCGACCGCCGGGATCGTCTGGAATTCAGATTCCTGACTCAGGATGGAAAAATCTATCCATTTCCGGGGAAAATATCCTTTTGGGACAACAAGATAAACACCACAACCGGAACCTTCAGAGTTCAGGCTCAATTCCCCAACCCTGACGGGAAACTCACCGCCGGAATGTTCGGCCGGATCCTGATGAGAACAAAAACTCCGCGCAAAGGACTTTTGATCCCTGAGGAAGCCCTGATGCAGGATCAGGCCGGAGAATATGTCTACATCATCACTCCGGAAGGCACCGTAGCCAGACGCAATGTAAAAATAACCTACCGCGAAAAAGGAATGGCGGTAATATCCTCCGGCGTGAAAGCCGGAGATATCGTGATCGATTCCGGACTCCAGCATGTACGGCCGGGCGGCAAAGCAAAAGCAAAACTCCATATTTTTTCAGGAGTTGCCAAGGATAAACAGCCGGAGAAAAAAAGTAAATGATAAGCGGATTCTTCATTGACCGGCCCCGTTTTGCCTTTGTCATTTCCATTGTAATGACTCTGGCCGGGCTGGTGGCACTTTTCACACTTCCGGTGGCTCAATATCCGGAAGTAACACCGGGACAGGTTTCAATCACCGCAACTTATCCCGGAGCTGATGCCAAAACAGTTCAGGAAACCGTTATCCAACCTATTGAAACTCAAATCAACGGCGTAAAAAAACTGCTCTATGTCAACAGTACCGCTACCGATACCGGTTCAGCCAGGATCAATGCTGTATTCGACATAGGAACTGACGGCGATGCAAACACGGTCAATACTCAAAATCGGGTCAACTGGGCCAACGCCCAGCTTCCGGAGGAAGTACGCCGCCAAAGTGTTATTGTAAAAGAAAAATCCCCTTCGATGCTCATGGTCATCGCGGTATATTCACCTGACGGCGGCTATGACTCACTTTTTCTCAACAATTTTGCCTCCATAAATCTGCGGGATGAACTTGCCCGTATCAACGGAGTCGGGTCTGTGGATCTGCTCTGCAGTCTTACATACGCCATAAGGATCTGGCTCAATCCTGACCGTATGGCTTCGCTGAATATTTCCATTGACGAAGTGATTGCCGCGTTGAAAGCACAAAATGTCCAGGTTTCTGCCGGCGCGCTGGGTGATGCTCCGGGAGCGTCAGACGGCAAGTTCCGTTACACTCTGCAGACTCAGGGGCGTCTTTCCGACCCCGAATCTTTCGGAAGTATCATCATCCGTTCCACCCATCGCGGAGAACAGGTTAAACTCAAAGATATCGCAAGGGTTGAACTTGCTTCAGAAAATTACAGTTCCAGCAGTACCTACAACGGAAAACCGGCAGCACTTCTTGCCGTTTACCAGCTGCCCAGTGCCAACGGGATCGCCATTGCTGATGAATGCCGTAAAAAACTTGCAGATCTCAAAACCTTCTTTCCGCAGGGAGTGGATTATGCCATATCCTATGACTCCACCGATTTTATCAACGCCTCAATCGATGAAGTCAAACAAACCCTCATCGAAGCTGTCATACTGGTCATTCTCATAACCTGGCTTTTTTTACAGAACTGGCGTTCCACTCTGGTACCTACTCTGGCCATTCCGGTTTCTCTCATCGGGACTTTTGCCGTAATGTCGGTAATAGGTTATTCTATAAATCTTATCACCCTTTTCGGACTCATTCTGGCTATCGGAGTCGTTGTTGATGATGCTATCGTAGTTGCCGAAAATGTTTCACGCCTCATGGAAGAAGAAGGTCTGCCGCCCCGTGAAGCGGCATGGAAATCAATGGAGGAAGTTACAGGCCCGGTCATCGCGACCACAGCGGTATTGCTGGCCATGTTCGTTCCGATATGTTTTCTGCCGGGTATCACCGGCGTGATCTACCGGCAATTCGGAGTTACCATTTCGATCGCAGTTGCCATTTCGAGTATCAACGCCCTTACATTGAGTCCGGCACTCTGCGCCATGCTGCTGAAACAAGGGAACTCCGGCGGCAGCGATTTCTTTATTTTCCGTTGGTTCAACAAATTTTTTGATTGGTGTACAAAGCGTTACAGCAAACTTGCCGGATTCTTCATCAATCATATTTCTGCGGTGATCATTATTCTTGTATTGCTGTTTTTCGGCTGCTGGAAATTTTATTCTCTGCTGCCTACGGGATTCATACCGGAAGAAGATCAGGGTTCGCTTTTTGTCAATATCCAGCTGCCGGATGCCGCTTCTTTGAGCCGCACTACTGCCATTGTCAAACGCTTTGATGAAAAGATCCGCAAGATCCCCGGTGTACAGGCCACCATGAGTGTTCCGGGATTCAGCATACTCACCTCGTCCCAAGCCTCCAACAATGCCTTTATCATCGTTACTCTGAAACCGTGGAGTCAACGGAATTCGCCTGAACTCACCCAGGAGTCGATACGGAAAAAACTTCAAATGCTGGCCTCCTCAGAGCCGGGAGCTCTGATCATGGCTTTCGGAACTCCGTCGATCCCTGGTATCGGAAGTACCGGGGGGTTCTCATTTGTCATTGAAGACACCACCGGTACACATCCGGTCCGGCTGCAGGAAGCTGTCAGTAAACTTTGTTCCGCTGCTGCGGCTCATCCGGCCATTGCCGGAGCAGTTTCCACCTTCCGGGCCTCCACCCCTCAGATATTCATTGATATCGACCGGGAAAAGGCCATGAAACTCGGCGTCAATATCGCGACCGTCAATACCGCGCTTCAGGCTCTCACCGGAAGTACCTATGTAAACGACATCAATAAATTCGGCAAAGTATACAAAGTACAGCTCCAGGGCGATTCACAATACCGTGAAAATACGGCGCAGCTTTTGAATTTCCGGATTCGTAATGATAAAGGAGAAATGATCCCTCTTTCCACCATCGCCCGCGTGGAGCGTCGTTTTGCCCCCCAATACCTCAATCGTTACAACCTTTACTCCAGCGCAACGATCAACGGCAGCGCAGCTCCCGGCTACAGTTCCGGAGAAGCGATGAAAGCCATGGAAAAACTGGCCGCAGAAACTCTCCCTCCCGGCATGAAGTTCGATTGGACCGATATGTCATATCAGGAAAAAGTTGCCGGAGCTCCGATAAAAATAGCCGGCGTGGAAATACCGCTGATGGCAGTGATACTGGGACTTGCGCTGCTTTTCATGTATCTGTTCCTGGTAGCCCAATATGAAAGCTGGATGATCCCGGTTTCAGTATTGCTGTCAGTACCGGTGGCTTTTTTCGGCTCCCTGCTGTTTCTCTGGACAGGCCATGTGGAAAACAATCTTTACACCCAGGTCGGATTCATACTCCTTTTCGGTATCGCCTGTAAAACGGCCATTCTGATCGTCGAATTTGCCAAAGTTCAGCACGAAGCAGGCAAATCCATAGCTGATGCGGCATTGTTTGCCGCCAATCTCCGGTTCCGTGCAGTTCTCATGACGGCTCTTTCCTTTATTCTCGGAGTACTGCCGCTTGTCCGCGCCTCCGGAGCCGGAGCGGCAAGCCGTATTTCACTTGGTACAGCAGTATTCGGCGGCATGCTGGTAGCTGCGATCGGCGGAACGCTGTTGATCCCGGCATTTTACGCAGCAATTCAACGGTTGATCGAAAGTTTTTCAACAGGGAAGGAAAATAAAAAATGATCCTTCATATCTGTTGTGCGCCCTGCGGAGGGGGATGTGTTGAGCGTGTAAAGGAAGAAAATCTTGTTCCTGTACTCTTTTACTCCAATTCAAATCTCAACTCCGCAGAAGAATTTGAACGCCGGTTGGAATCTGTAAAAAAACTTGCTTCTGATGCAAAAATCGAACTCCATGTCGATCCTTATGATCATGAGGCCTGGCTGCAGGCTGTAGCCGGTTTGGAAGATGAACCGGAACATGGTGCAAGATGCCGTAAATGTTTCCGTTTTTCGCTTGAACGCTGTGCAAACTTTGCAGCGGGAAAAGATTTCTGTACAACTTTGACCGTCAGTCCTCACAAGGACTCCAAAGTCATATTTGATATCGGTTCTGAATGGGAAAATTTCGTTCCCTGTGATTTTAAAAAACATGACGGATACCGCCGCAGTTGCGAAATAGCAAGACAGAGCGGTTTTTATCGTCAAAAATACTGCGGCTGTGAATTCAGCCTGACGCATAGCGGAGGAAAAAAATGAAGACAATATATCTCGACAACAATGCAACTACAGCTGTCCGTCCAGAAGTGCTGGAAAAAATGCTGCCGTTCTTTTGCGAACGCTACGGCAATCCGTCAAGCATCCATTCCTTCGGCGGCGGCGTTGCAGCCGAAATAGAAGAAGCAAGACGCCATTGCGCCGAAATGCTGGGAGTAAAATTCCGCGACCGGGACGGTCTGGCAAGTGAAATAATTTTCACCAGCTGCGGTACCGAAAGCGATAACACCGCCATCAATGCCGCATTGAAAGCCCGTCCCGGCAGAAACAAGATCGTTACAAGTATTGTAGAACATCCTGCCATACTTCACTATTGCGAAGAATTGGAACGGCGCGGAGTGGAAATCGTCAAGGTCCCGGTCGACGGCCGGGGAAGACTGGATATGGATTTTCTGAAAAAAAGTGTCGATGAGCGTACCGCCCTGGTAACTTTGATGTGGGCCAACAATGAAACCGGTACGATCTTCCCGATCGCAGAAGCAGTCAGGATCGCTCACGCTGCAGGAGCATTGTGCCATTCGGATGCGGTTCAGGCTGCCGGCAAAGAGTTGATCGATGCCGACGGAATAGACATCGACTTTCTCAGCGTTTCCGGGCACAAGCTCCACGCCCCCAAAGGAGTGGGTATCCTTTTCGCCCGCAGAACGATCCCGCTCACCCCATTTATCTGGGGCGGCCATCAGGAACGCATGCGGCGCGGCGGTACTGAAAATGTGGCTTCTATAATCGGATTGGGCGAAGCATGCCGTCTGGCAACCATCGAACGGGAAGCTGTACAGAAAAAACTTGCAGCCCTGCGCGATCGTCTTGAACGCGGCATAACAGAACAGATCCCCTGCATCAGAATAAATGGAGATATCGAAAACCGACTCTGCAACACCAGTTCGGTCAGTTTTGAATATATTGAGGGTGAATCGATCCTCATGCTTCTGGATATGAACAACATCTGTGCTTCCAGCGGTTCGGCCTGTACGACCGGAAGTCTTGAGCCTTCCCATGTACTCCGGGCCATGGATATCCCTTATACTGCTGCACACGGTACGATCCGCTTCAGTCTTTCAGCGGCCAATACCGAAGAAGAAATAGATTTTACAATCAAATGTCTGGTTCCGGCAATTGAACGCCTGCGCCAGATTTCCCCCTATTGGAAAGGTGAAAAATGAAACAGTTCAAAGATGCCCAATTGACATATCCCAGAGAATGGGAATTCCGTATCATGATCGCAGAAGCTGCCAGACCGATCTCTGAAGAAGGGATCGCCGAAATACTTATGGGGCGGGAAGTTGCGGTTTCTGCCGGAAAAAGCTCCAAAACAGGAGCCTACGGAACTATAGTCGTGAAACTGGAAGTTCAGTCAAAAGAAGAAGTTGAAGAATTGGCTCAAAAGCTCTCAAAAGTAACCGGAGTCAAGTTTTTGCTCTGATTTTTGCAAAAATTTTCATTTTTGATTTGCAATTTCAGTGATTTGGTGATAAAGTTAGTAAACGACATATTGTTTTTTACAGTAATTTACATAAATTTTTAAGGTTGAGAGCAAATGAAGATCGTAAACATTCTTTTGAGTATCCTGATTTTGCTGCTGTCTGCTGCAGCGGCGACATTCTCTTATTTTCTCTTTGAAAAGCGCAGTCAGTTTGTTACCGGCTGGGCAAAAATGGCTTCTACTATAAACGAAAGTGCTGCCGCACTTGACAAGGGAAGCGGAACCAAGCTGGCAGAGAAACTCACCAAACAGACTATGGCGCATGAAAACTATGATAAATTGGATTCCCTGCTGCCTGAGCTTCCCAAACTGAGCAAACAGATCATAATTGAACGCGATGCTCTGGCAGATGCTCTGACCCGCATCAGTTCTGCTATCAGAATGAAAAACCGGATCCCCGGTGATCGGCTTTGCAACCTCAACACCTACAATGCCGCCAAAAATGATGTGGTCAGCGGCGTCAATGATGTTGTGAACAGACGCGATCGTACATACAACAATGTGATTTCTGCGGTGCGTTCTGCTGTAGGAGCACAGATCGACCGCAACAAACTTCTTGCCGGTGATGCTTCAGCTCTCAACCCCATGAAAAATGAGGTTTCCAAAATTCGCAGCCGCAGCGCGTACTATGAGAGAAGCCTGAATGAGATCGCCCGTAATTTCAGAGTCCGCAACGGCAGATTTACTGATCAGAATTATGCAAAGGAAATCGCAAAAATCAAATCTGCTATCACAGTCTATCAGAGAAACAACACAAAACTTGCCAGCGATCTCAACAAAGCAAAGCGCGACATCGCCTCCCGCGACAGAACCATTGCATCGCTCCGCGGCAATATCAAAAAACTTACCGGTGATGTGGCAGATCGGGATTCTCAGATCGTAAGTTTCCAGCGGGCTTTCGGCTTGCCTGCTTCCGGTTCCGGAGCCACCCCCTGGCTCCCCGGTTCGGTTGAATCAAGAAGAAAGCTTGAAGGCAAAGTCGTTTCTGTCAATAATAAATACGGTTATATCGCCATCAATATCGGCAAATATACCGTTGTTGAACAGAACATCGGTAACCGTACTATTGAAATCAATCCCAATGTGGAACCCGGAATGCCCCTGCTCATAACCCGTAAATCCGGCAGCAGCAGCGACTTTATTTCCAGAGTGCTGATCGCTCAGGTGGGCGAAACCAGTTCCATCGCCAATATTCCCACCGATGCTAAAAACATCAAGGTCGGAGATACCGTTACCATCGCAATTGATGAGAAGCCTGTTCAGGATGCTGCACCAGCTGCAAAAACTGCAAAGCGCAAGTGATTTGGAAAAAGGAGAACAACGATGCTGAATTCAAAATTCTTTGTTCTGATCGCACTCCTTACTACTCTCGCGTTGGGTGGAGCCGTGGCACTTCAGGCAATGGAAATGCAGGAGTACAATCTTTTCAACATACTCCAGCAGCGGTATTTTCCCTCCAAATAAACAGAGTGCAGCATGACTGTTTTTTCTGAACATGACGGGCGTACAGCCATCAT
>JAFVRT010000361.1 GCA_017504125.1 Lentisphaeria bacterium | reverse complement strand
TAGATGACAGCATGACAGAATACAATGGAAATCTGCTCTTTTGCGAAGATGAAAACGGTCAGGGGTTTATGATCCTTCAGGAGGCTCCACCGTCTACAGAACGCCGGGAAATAGAACCTTATGATTTCCGCAAGACCGATAAAGGGGATATAATCAGTTCCGGCTGGGGAGTTACTCCTGCTGAAGTGGGGCATGAAGAAACCTTTGTTTCATACCGCAACGCAGTAGGTATCTATCACAATGCCGCAGAAAAGGATAAATTGCTCAAAGATTATTGCCGTACCCGGTTCAATTACGGGAAAGAGCGTTATGGAATCGTCTGCAATGCATGGGGATGCGGTAATTTCGGACAGAGGATAACTCCGGAGTTTCTTGATGCCGAAGTCCGGGCCGCTGCTGAATGCGGGGCCGACAGTTATCAGGTCGATGACAATTGGCAGAATGGTACACTCGGAGATCTCTGTTACCGGGCAAAGGATGTGGTTCTGCGGCAATTCTGGGGGATCAATCCGGAAAAAGTGAAAGATGGTTCCTTTGATTCTCTGGTGGAAACCGCCCGGCAGAGCGGTATTGAACTTGCCCTTTGGATCGCCCCCAGTTTCAGCAAAGAGTTCCGTGATCACCGGGAATTTGCGGATCTGATACTGGATTTTCACCGCCGTTACGGATTCGATCTTTTCAAGATCGACGGTGCATTATTTTCCAGTTATCGAGCCGAGCAGAACTTTGAAAAACTGCTGCGAACCGTAAGAAGTGAAACCAATAACCGTATCTTCTGTAATCTTGATGTAACAGCCGGTATGCGCGGAGGATACTTCAAGCTGCTGGAATACGGAAATCTTTTTCTGGAAAACCGTTACGCCTGTCACATGTGGGGTCTGGGATATCATCCGGTGCGTACTTTACGCAATGTATGGAACCTCGCCAAATATGTCCGGCTCCAATATCTGCAGATCGAGGTTCCTTATTTCGGCGATGTGAGAGATGAATTTTACATTTCACGCAATGAGATCGATCCCAATGTTTACTCCTGGGATTACTGGTTTGCCATTGCATTTTTTGCCAATCCGCTGCTGTGGTTTGCACCTTCATCGTTAAAGCGCGAAGATCGTGCGGCGGCGGCGGTAATGACTGCGCTTCACAAAAAGTACCGGGAGGAAATATTTGCCGGAACCATTTCACCTGTCGGTGATGAACCGGGCGCGGATTCTTTGAGCGGTCTGGTTTCCCGTCTGAACGGTCGTGATGAATTCATGGTATTGTTCCGCGGGCATGATGCTGAAGAAAAAAGTTTTGCGGCTTCCGGAAAATGGGAATTGCTGGCCGGAAAAGCTGAATTTTGTGATAATGCGGTGATAATTCCGGAAAAGGCTGCTTACGCTGTTCTCAAAAGGGCATAAAAATGACCTGGTCAGCTTTTATGCTCATCCTGCTTTCCATATTTCTGCATGTGGGATGGAATTTGATCAGTAAGCAGAGCCGTCCTTCAGCGGCATTTTATCTTCTGGCTTCGGTAACATCCTTCCTGCTTTATCTGCCGTGTATATTTTTTGCAGATATCAACTGGACGGCTTTGGGATGGAAATTCTGGTGCGGTTATTTTTTCAGTATTGTTTCTGAAATCCTGTATTTTATCGGACTTTTCAAGACTTACCGTCATGCCGATATAAGTCTGGCTTATCCCATGGTCAGGGCTTTGCCGGTGTTGCTGGTTGCGGCAGTTACGACTGTTTTCGGGCTCGGTAAGGGATTGAATCTTGTCGCTGCTGCCGGGATGTTTATCGTATTTTCCGGTTGTCTGCTGATGCCGATGCAGAAGTTTTCTGACTTCAAACTGAGCAACTATATTACTCCGGTATCGGGATTTATGTTTCTTGCTGCCTGCGGGACTACCGGATATACGATTTTTGACGGCATGCTCATCCCTCAAATACTGGCAAACAGTGATTCGCCGCAATTGGCGGCAACCGGAGCATTTATTTCTCTGCTTGAGGCCGGTATCACTACCGGATTGAGCGTATATGTAGCTGCTGTAAAGGTGGAACGGGAGGAGTTCAAAAAACTTTTCTGCCGCAATCTCACACCGAATTTGTGCGGTTTTTGTTCATCATCTGCTTATGTGCTGGTGGTAATGGCGATGCCCATGGTCAGCAATGTAAGTTTCGTTCAGGCCTTCCGTCAGATGAGTTTGCCGCTGGGAGTTGCAGCAGGAGTTTTCATATTGAAGGAAAAATGTCCGCCGGTACGGCTGGTCGGAGTAGGTACAGTCGTGATCGGCTTGGTGATCACTGCATTGGGGAAATGACCTGACTTTTATTTTTCATGGTATCGTAATCAATGCTCCGGGTGGAAACACGCCGGGGC
>JAFVRT010000360.1 GCA_017504125.1 Lentisphaeria bacterium | reverse complement strand
GTTTTTGAATATTGGAAACACTGCTTGCCGTCATTTTGGAAATATCCACTCCAAAAAGTTCTATGCTCTTTTTTGCTCTCTATGTGCTATCCTCTATACCGTCAATAGCTTTTGCCAACACTTTGAACTTTTCCTTTTGGTGGCAGACCTCTTATGTGCCATGCTGCCATGGTTTGAGCAATCTGGGTTACTGGGCCCGTTTCGGCAAGAGCAATCCTGAATTTTTTGCCATGGACAACCGCGGCAAACGGGTAATCGCCCCACGCCAGGGTGTCTGGATGCCCCACTACTGCTACAGCAGCAAAGTTAAAGAAGAACTTTATCAGGATGCCAAATCCTGTCTGCTCAACGAACCTGCCTCCAAACGCGGGATCCGCATGTTGGAAAACAAGGAAAAAACTATTGCCTGGTCTCCCACCGCCCAACGGCCGGGATCGGTTTTCTGCGCCATGCCGGGGGACAGTTTCTTCCGCTGCCAGTGCGAAAAATGCAAACCCCACATGAAATCTCCCCGTGAGATATCTGACTTCCTTTGGGGATTCGTCTACGACATTGCCGAACGGCTACAGAAAGAAAATATTCCGGGCATCGTTACCAACATGTCCTACTCACCCTACCATCTCATTCCGCGCAACCGCGCGATGCCTTCCAATGTCTATGTGATGATCGCCACCAGCGGTCCGTGGAAAAACCGTTATACCGATGCCCAGAAAAAAGATATGAAACTTATCGATGACTGGGTGAAATATGGTAAAAAGAATGTGTGGCTCTGGAACTATGTCAACAAATTTGCCAACGCCTTCGCCGGAGTGCCCCACTCCACGCCCAAAGCAGTCGGCAGCTTCTACAAAGCAGCTTCTCCGAAGATCTTCGGAGCTTTCATGGAAAGCGAAACTGATTTTTATCAGTTCAATTTGCTGAACTACTATGTTTTCAGCAAAGTTGCATGGAACAATCAGACTGATGTGGAAGCCCTGCTCCGGGACTACTGCAAGCGGATGTTCGGCCCGGCCGCTGCTCCCATGCGGCAATTCATCGACCGCCTGGAGTATCTCTGGATGAACAAACTGATGAAAGATCCTATCAACACCGATTTAGGTCCGGTTTTCACCAAAGCAAGCGATCTTGAATGTTGGAGCACCATCTACTCCGCCTCAGAACGACGCAATTTGACCTCCATGTTCGATAAAGCGGAAAAACTTGCCGCAAAAGCTCCGGCATTTTTGAAACGGGTCAAACTTTTCCGCAAACTTTTCCTTGACGAAATACTCCGTCACGGTGCAGTTTACGATCAGCAGATCGCCGTCATCCCCCGCTTTACCGCAGAAGGAGCTGTTGCCGGTACAGCTGACAAGATCTCTGTCGACGGAGAACTCAACGAAAAAATCTGGAAGCAGAACGGCGTTTATCTGCAGTGCATCAAGGGTGAAGGTACCGACAGATCCAAAGTGATGTTCGCCAAAGATGACAAATACCTCTACATAGCCTTTGACTTTGCCGAACCTGCCATCGCTAAAATTTCCGCGCCGAACCGCAAGGCGACTGATAATAATGTATGGCGCGATAACGGTATCGAACTTTTCATCAATCCTGATTGCAGCCGTACAAACTATTATCAGCTGATAATGAATTCTTCCGGCAATCTCCTCTCCTATTTCCACCCCAAGGCCTATGTCAAAGTCAGCAAACCGTGGAAAGCCGATATCAAACGGGCCATAAAAAAGGATTCCAAATCATGGCGCGGTGAGATCCGTATCGCGCTGAAAGATATCAATGCCGGCAAGAGTAACAATATGGTCATCAATGCGACTCGCAACCAGGTGCGTACCGGTATGGAACAGAAACTTTACTCCTGGTCGCCCTATCTCAACCGGAGCCTGGTTTCCATGTTCCAGGATCCCAACAACTTCGGTACCATAATCTTCGGCAGCAAGAAAAAAGCCAATCTGATTTCAGACGGAGATTTCACCATGCCCAAACGGGGAGTCACTCTTTTCGGAGGCAAATGGTTCACCTCATGGAAACTCCCCAAAGATGTACAAGTCCTTTATGACGATAACACCTTTGTTTCCGGATTCCGTTCGATTTCTCTTTGCTCCAAGGGCAATACCATTTCGCTCCGCCACAATCTGGAGTTTTTGAAACCCAATACCAAATACAAGGTCAGCTTCTTTGTAAAACTGGAAAATGTGGTTCCCAAAGGCCGTTTCAGCGGAGTAGTCCTGAATGTTGCTTCCGGGAAAAATCTCTGGTTCCCCAAAACCTGGCTTTCGGGAACGACTCCGTGGACCTATCAGGAGGGAGTTTTCACTTCAAGTGCCAAGCCTGAAAAATCATATATGCTTCTTTATATGATGAATTGTTCAGGGAAGGCATGGTTTGACAATATCCGTCTGGAAGAAGTGAAATAATCCGGCGCGATTCATTGTCCGGGACTGCAGAGTTCTTGCTGCAGTCCCGTTTTTTATGTTCGATCCTGCAGTTATTTTTACTCAAAAACTTGAAAATTGCTTTTCCAATGGTACATTAAGTAGAAACATTTCTGAAAGGTGATCTATAATGAGTACTACTGCGGCAATTCTGATTTTTATTTCCGTTTTCATGCATGTAGCATGGAACATGCTTTCCAAATCCACCCGTCCTTCGACAGCATTTTATATCATTATGAACTTTGTCGGAGGCATCATCTGGCTGCCGTTTTTTATAATGAGCGAATCTGCATTTAACGGATTGCCGGCAGCTTTTTACTGGCTGTTGGCCGGCAGCTGGTTCTTTGAAGTGATATACATGTTCGGGCTTGCCCACGGATATAAACACGGAGATATTTCTCTCATTTACCCGCTGGTCCGGGCACTTCCGGTTGTGATGCTGGCTGTGATAACCCTGACCACCGGAATAGGGAAACCATTCGGTATTCTGACCTTGTGCGGCATGATAATGATCGCGGCAGGATGTTTTATCATGCCTTTTGCCACATTCAAAAATATTTCTCTGCGCTCACTCAATAAAGCAGCATTGCTCTTTATAATCATCGGTGCCGCAGGAACGACCGGTTACACTTTGTGCGACAGTCTGGCATTGGGCAAGATCGGCAACGGTGAAGCTGTTTCCAACACCTGTACTCTGGGATATCTTTTTCTTATACAAATGGGGCTTACTGCAGGAGAAATCCCTCTGGTTCTTTTTGACCGTAATGAAAGGGATGCCTTAAGAAAATTGTGGAGCAGAGAAATCATTTACCCCGTCATCGCCGGGATCTGCAGTTCCGGAGCCTACGCGCTGGTTCTTTTTGCCATGCAGTATGTTACCAATGTAAGTTTCATTCAGGCCTTCCGCCAGTTGAGCTTACCGCTGGGCTTTCTGGCGGGAGTAATTTTTCTCCATGAAAAAAGCTCCGTCACCAAGATCTCCGGTCTGCTGCTGATAGTCACCGGATTGCTCATCACAGTGTTTTTCAAGTGAACTTGAAGACCTCTGCCGCCTTGCCGTACAAAAAAAACTTCCGGCAGTTTATTTCTGCCGGAAGTACGCGTTGAGGTCAAATTTACTTTTTGATATCACGGTCGATTTCAGTAACGACCTTTTCAAAGATATCAAGCATGATATTGAGTTCTTCGTCTGAAACATTCAGAGCGCAGAGGCAGCGCATCACGGAACCGTGGCGTCCGCCCTTTTCCATGACGAGTTTGTTTTCAAAGCACTTGTGCTGAACCAATGCAGCGATCTCTCCGCTGGCAGCTTTGGCACCGACAGCATCTGTTTCGCTGTTGGGATCAATAAATTCACAACCGCACATCAGTCCCTTACCGCGGATATCCCCGATAATGGAAACCCGTTCTTTCAGAGCCTGCAGTCTTTCACGCATATAGTCCCCTTTGCGGCGGACATCGGCCAGAAATTCTTCATTACCGACCCGCTCCATGACTACGGTACCGGCACGCATGGCGAGCTGGTTGCCGCGGAATGTTCCGGCATGAGATCCGGGCTGCCACTTGTCAAGTTCTTTGTTATAAATAACTACAGACATGGGCTGAGTTCCGCCGATAGCCTTGGAAACCAGAATGACATCCGGAACGATATCAGCGTACTCAAAGGCGAAGAATCTGCCGGAACGGCCGACTCCGCACTGGATCTCATCAACGATCATCGGGATACCAAGCTCTCTGGTGACCCGGCGGACGGTCTGCAGAAATTCCACAGGCGCAGGGATCACGCCGCCTTCACCCTGGATCGGTTCCAGAATAACAGCGGCCGGTTTTGTGATGCCGCTTTCGGGATCCTTGAGAACGCGCTCAAAATAGGCGCAGCAAGCCTTGATACCGGCCTCACCGCCCAACCCGAAAGGACAGCGGTAAGAGTAAGGATAGGGGAAGAAATTCACTTCAGGCATCAAAGCATGGACTTTGGCCTTGGCAGCGATGTTTCCGGTAAGCGAAAGGGCTCCATGCCCCATGCCGTGATAACCGCCCCCGAAAGCTACGACAGAACTTCTGCCGGTAGCAGTTTTGCACAATTTTATGGCAGCATCAGTCGCATCAGTTCCGGAAGGACTGCAGAACTGGATCTTTACATTGCCCTGCATTTCGGGGGGCAGCAGAGAAATCAGTTTATGCACAAAGCGATCCTTGACCGGAGTCATCAAATCGAGAGTATGCAACGGCGCATCAGAGGTAAGCATCTCGACCATAGCCTGATTGATTTCAGGATCGTTATGCCCCAACGCAAGTGTTCCGGCACCGCAAAGAAAGTCCAAATAGCGGTTGCCTTCCACATCTTCCACCCATGAACCTTTTGCCTTGACCAGGGAGAAGGGAAATTTTCTGGGATAACTGCGGGCATTGGACTCGGTCTGCTCCTGACGGGCCATGTAATCAGCATTGGTAACCGGAGCCGCGCATGCGATACCGTTATCCTGAAAGTTTGTTTTAAGTGCCATTGTAATTTTTCTCCTATTCGATGGCTGGAATTGAACCTCGCTTCCGTTTTTTTTGTTAAAGTTATTGTTTTATCTTTATCCGGGAGAATCCCCCCGTATGACCGACACATAAAATACACGCTTAAAAGGAAATTTTCAAGTCATTTTTTAAGTGATTTTACCCGATGTTGGCAAAATATATCATCTCAAGACGATATTTTCCCTTTACATACCCGAAAATGTTATTATTTTTTCCCTTTTCGGCCTCTCTTTTCCGGAACAGTTGAAAAACTTTTTTTATGTTTCGCAAAAGATTTTTTCTCTTTCTCTCCGCCTTTGAAACGGGATTTTTTCTTTTCTTTCAATTCAATGTCTGCGGCAAGTTTTTCGGCATAATCCATGCGTTTGCGTGTTTTCATGCCGCGCGGCTTATCTTCAGAAGCCTTCGCAACCCCGGATCTTTTCTTTTTCTTGTACTCTATACTTTCAGGCATTTCCAACGGAGCATAATTGATCGCCGGAGCTTCAGGATCGGCCCTGAAAGCAGCTATTGCCTGTCTGGCATCATCGTTGTCGATATAAACAAAGGCACGGTGATCCTGACAATCGATTTTTCCGACACGCTCTTTCCGGAGTTTTGCAATATCCCGGAAAAGATTCATTATCTTTACCGCCCCGAATCCATCAAGTTTTCCGACGCCGACAATAAGTTTCACTTCATTCACCCGGCCGCTGGAGTTTTCCCAGAAAGCGCGATCTTTTTTGCGCCCGGAAAAATCCCGGTATTTCCGTTCCAGAAGTTCATCCTTGAAATGATTCTGCAGTACAGCAGCTAACAGTTCGGCGGCAGAATAAGCATTTTCCAGCAGTTCCCCGGCAAAAGTCAGATATTCTTCATTTTCCTCCGGACGGAAGCGGGAAAGTTTTTCCATATAACGATGTTTTTTCAATTCCACCACAGCCCGGCCGTCAGGTAATTGTTCCTTGCGTATTTCATTTTTGATATTGGCCTGTATATTGCGAATACGGCGTATTTCGCCCGGAGTTACAAAGGTTATGGCTTTACCCTCTTTCCCGGCACGGCCGGTGCGTCCGACCCGGTGGATGTAAATATCGTGATTTTGAGGTATTGAATAATTGATGACATGAGTCAGATCGTTCACATCGATCCCGCGGGCCGCGACATCGGTTGCCACCAGTATCGGGAAATACCGGTTCTTGAAACGGTTTATCACTCTTGTCCGCAAACTCTGCGCCACATCTCCGTGAAGTGCTTCAACAGGATAGCGGTGCTGTTTGAGTTTTTCCACAACTTCATCCACATCTCCTTTAGTCCGGCAGAAAACCAATGCATAAAGATTTTCCTCGGTATCTATTATACGCATAAGGGCATCAAATTTATCCTCCCGTCTGACCTCGTAATAGATTTGATCTGCCAGTTCGGTACTCATCTGAGTCATAGCAGTACGGATTATCTCGTAATCCCCCATAAATTTTTCAGCGATCCCCAGCACTTCATCCGGCATAGTGGCTGAAAACATCAGAGTCCGTTTAGCTGGCGAAGTCACACTCAAGATCCGTTCAATATCTTCGATGAACCCCATATCCAGCATTTCATCGGCTTCGTCCAGTACAGCATATTTCAACTCAGAAAAATCCAATTCTCCCCGTTCATGAAGATCGATGATCCGTCCCGGCGTACCGATCACCACATCCACATTGCCCTGCCGCAATATTTGAAGCTGGATCTCAATATTCTGACCGCCGTAAAATGAAACTATACGGAGTCGGCGCGCACCTTTGAAAGAATTTATTTCTTCCGCGATCTGCATTGAAAGTTCACGGGTCGGAGCCAATATGAGAGCCTGAGGTTTTCTTGCTCCGTCTGCAGCGTTCTCAATGATCGGGATTCCGAATGCCGCAGTTTTTCCGGTTCCGGTCTGAGCTTGTCCGATAAGATCTTTTTCACCTGAAAGCAGCCTCGGTATCGTCAGTGCCTGAATAGGTGTTGGTTCAGTAAAACCCTTCAACGCCAGAGCGGCGAGCATATCTTCAGAAAGGCCGAGGGCCTTGAAATCCTGTATCCCGTTCATATTCTTCCCTGAGTAGTGTCAAAAAATGTTATCCGCCTAATATACACCATGAACAGAAGAAAAACAATACAGCAGATTTATCAAAAACCGGCTTTCCGGTAGTTTATGGCTTCAAAAACGGCAGATTCGGGAATTTCCGCAATTCCGGCAAGGTCGGCGATCGTTCTGGCGACCTTCAAGATCCGGTCGTAAGCACGCGGACTCAGCTTGAAACGGTTTATGGCCTGACGCAGAAGCATTTCACTTGCCGGAGTAAGACGGCAATACTGCTGCAGTTCCCGGCTTCCCATACGGGCGTTGCAGTAAACGCCCCGTATCCCGGAAAAACGCGCCTCCTGTATCTTTCTTGCCGCAATGACCCGCTGACGGATAACGGCACTGGGCTCACCGGCAGGAACATTGATCAATTCATCCTGAGAGAGCTGACGCACCTCCACATGCAGATCTATCCGATCGAGCAAGGGGCCTGAAAGTTTTTTCAGATAACGGCGTTTTTCCTCAAGTTTGCATACACATCCCAATTCCACCTCACCCCTGCCGCACGGGCATGGATTCATGGCGGCGCACAGTATGAAACGGGCAGGAAATGTGCAGCTGCCGCTGGCTCTGGAAATCGTCACACAACCGGTTTCAAGCGGCTGCCGGAGAACTTCAAGCACATTGCGTTTGAACTCCGGAAGTTCGTCAAGAAAAGCACTCCGTTGTGAGCCAGACTTATTTCTCCGGGACGGGGATCATGTCCGCCTCCGAGGAGTCCGGCATCTGAAATAGTGTGATGCGGAGCTGTAAAGGGACGCCTGGTCAATATGGGCGAACCTGAACTCAACATACCGAGAACGCTGTGTATACGGCTGGTTTCCAGAGTTTCCTCCAGAGTCATAGGCGGCAATATTCCGGGAAGACGGGAAGCCAGCATACTCTTTCCGGTTCCCGGAGGGCCGCACATCAATATATTGTGTCCGCCTGCGGCAGCGATCTCCAAAGCCCGCTTGCACATCTGCTGGCCTTTTACTTCGGAAAAATCAGGTATATTCGCTTCATCTTCCTCCTGAAAATCCCTCAATTCGGCACGACATGGCAAAAAATCTCCGTTATTGACCAGATCGACAGCCTCATGCAGAGAAGTCACTCCGAACACAGGAAATCTTTTTCCGGCTGCCAACGCAGCTTCGCAGGCATTCCCCAAAGGGACCACTACGGCATTGACTCTGCCGGTGCGGCCGAGTACATCTGTAAGGGGCAAAGCTCCCCGTACCGGTCTTATGGAACCATCGAGCGCAAGTTCTCCGGCAAATCCGAAACTTTTTATCCGCTCTTTATCAACGATACCGGCTTCTGCCAGCAGGCACAAAGCAATAGCAAGATCAAAAGATGCGCCTTCTTTCCGCAAATCAGCCGGAGCAAGGTTCACAACAGCAACGCCCGGCGGCAGAGTGTATTTTGAACTCAAAAACGCAGCACTTATCCGTTCCCGGCTTTCCCGGACCGCGGCATCAGGCAGACCGACGATAGTGATAATATTTTCTTTCATCACCGGAGTATTGCCGCCGCTGACTTTGACTTCCACTTCTACAGGTATTGCATCTATTCCGGAAACTGCAGCGGAAAAACATTTGACTGACATAATGCAAAAAACTCCTTAAAAATTGAGCTGGCAAACACCGGGAATGTCATAAAGGAAGCCTTCTCCGAAATCTTCCGGACGGCTTTTCACACCGTTGAAACACAAGCGGTTCTGCAATTCTTCTGCAGAAGCTGCAGAACGGCGTCCCGCAGCAATTTCCCCTTCCAGTCTGACGGTTTGATTTTTCCGGTCAAATGAAAGCACACGGCGATGCGGGATATGAGCCAGATCGAGAAAAAAATGAAAAAGAAACAATGTTTCCGCTTCCGGAAGCCGGATAATTTCTGCTTTTGCCAAATCTTCAGCAGAAGCGGCAATATCCGTCAAAGTTCCGTCCGGTTCCATTCTGGTGAATTTGGGATAACCGCTCAATACCTGCCTTTTTCTTTTGGGAAAACTTTTGCGCAGCAACACCGCTTCCCGCATCAAAGCTCCGGAAAAAAAAGCTCTGCCATTTCTGATGCCGCACCGCTCGATCAATTCAAGCATTCCGCTGTCGCTGACATGATCCCGCATTTCCATGACTGCCCGCTGCATCATATAGGATCTGAAACGGTCAAAAAAGTTTTTGTTTCTTATGCCGTGAAGATCCACCAATTTAATTTCACGATTTTCAGGATTTACAAGAACATTTCCAAGATGCAGATCAGGATGAAAAAGCCCGCTTCCCAGAATCAGCCCCAGAAAATCGGCAACGGCAGTATACACCTGCCATTCCTGACGCGTTTTCAACCAACGGGCCGTTTCAATAAATCCCTCTGCGGCACGGGTTATGAGAAAAAAACCTTCCGGAGTTCTGCCCCAGGCCAAATGTTCAACTGCAGGCACTCCAGATTTCCGGCAAAGCTGAGCTGCCTGAAATTCACTTCTGAATCCGCCTGTTGCACGGCGGTCGAACTTTATAAAATATTTTCCGCTGCGGAAAACTTTGCGGACGGCATTGCTTTTGATCATCTCTGCATCCGCAAGCAGATCAAGCGGCGAATCCCCCAATTCTTTCCCGGCGGCATCGCTTGAAAAATACCACTTTGAAGCACATTGTTCTTTCATAATGATTTCACCGTGCCGATAAAGAACCAAACTCCGCCAAGAGAACGTATCCCACCTTCTTCAAAGGCGGATGTATCAAGAAAATCACCTCGCGCACCGGGTGTGTCAGGAATTTCCCACACCAGCAGAGCCCCGGCAAAAGATTTGCGGAAAACCGGATCTGAAGTAATTTTTTTGAAAAAATTTCCGGAATCAGCATAGGGGGGATCGGCAAAAACAAGATCTGCAGCTGCTCCGGCATAAAGTCCGGTATTGGCGGCATCCCCCTGCAATATGCGGATCGCAGTATCGACTCCGGTTTTTTCCACTTTACGGCAATTTTCACGGATAACCGCGATATGAGCAGAAGACAGTTCCACCATGGTAACTTCAGCGGCCCCTCTTGAAGCACATTCAAGGGCAAAGGCTCCGGAACCGGAAAAAAGATCCAATACCGCACATCCTTCCAATTCACCAAGACTGTCCAAAAGGGCTTTCCGTCCCCTGCCGGAAGTCGGACGGACTCCGATACCTTCCGGCACATTCAATTCAAGATTGCGTGCTTTGCCTGCAATAATACGCATTACTGATCCTTGTTTGATGCCTGAAAAAACAGATTTGCTAAATATAGCACAAATTCACTTATCTTTCAAGTTTTTCCGGAACTTTCCAACCGCCTCCTGTGCATATACCAACGCCTGTTCCGCCTCGGTTATGACACCTGCGATCTGCAACTTTCTTATCTTGCTGATAAGCTCGCCCATTTCTTTTCCGGGCCTCATTCCGAAACCGGCAAGGATCCTGCCGTTTATCAGCATTTCCGGCTCAGGTTCCGGGAGTTGAAGAAATTCCTCAAGTAAAAAATTGAATCCATTCATCTTGCCATGACAGCTGATACAATCCAAACGGTGAAGTTCCAATTCAAGCGGGAATGTACTTTCTTTCAAAAGTCTTACGACCTTGCTTTTCCGCATATCCATGACATTGGCAAACCGCATGTGATTGCGTATGGCATGAAGTACCGTTTCTTTGGAACTGCTGTCGAATCCGAGTCTGTCGAGAAGTTTTTCGGCAATTTCCACGCCTGCTTTTTCATGATTGAAAAAGCGTATCCTTCCGGAGCTTTCCACACTCCTGGTAACTGGCTTGCCGATATCGTGCAGCAAAACGCTCCATCCCAGAAGCGGATCAGGAAACACCATATGATGCAGCATCACCATGGTATGTTCAAAAACATCTCCTTCCGGATGGAACTCCGGCGGCTGAGTAACTCCGCGCATAGCATCGACTTCCGGCAGAAGTTCTTTCAAACATCCCTCCGCAGCCAAACGGCGGAACTCATGATCGCTTCCCGGCGAACACAGGATCCGGGTAAAAAAACTTCGGATATCCAAGATCACGATCAATCTTTTTTGTATGCTTCGATCACATCGATATAATGCTGATGAAGTATATCGATCACCGTGATATTTC
>JAFVRT010000359.1 GCA_017504125.1 Lentisphaeria bacterium | reverse complement strand
GTCCACCGCATATTCTGATAACAGCTCTGGAAATATTTTCCACCTTTTTCAGATCAAATTTTATCTGACAGATTTTCTTATGGGTATTCCACCCTGCTGCAAGGGGATCGAACCAGATATATTCACCGAATCCGGTACTGATCCTGCCGTCGGTAAGATATTTCAAATCGCTTTTCCCGACTCTGGTAAGTTCGTAATTGGGAAGCGGATCAAACTCCGGAACGATTCCGGCAGCCAAATTTTTTCCGGCGGAAAGTCGATTCCAGAGTTTTCTGTTCCGTTCCGGAGAATACAATTTGCCGTCTTCGCCGGTCATCCGGCGGCAATCAATACTGATTATTCCCAGATCCTTATTATTTTCTGCTTTGAATCCAAGCGTAAAAAAACTTGCCTCCGGTGAAACAATATCAAAAGATACCGATCTTGAATGAGTTTCCTGACGGGGATTCAAGATATCTTTTGTCTGCCGGTAAACTGCAGTATTTTTTTTATCCAATTCATGCAGCAAGAGCTGCAGTTTGCCCTTACCTTTGTAAAGGATCGTTATCGTGATGCAATCCTTGTGTCCGGCAGCAAATTTGCCGGGCAGCAGTAAGCTCCCGTTCCGTAAAATAAGAGCTTTGCCGTTTTTTACGGTAACAGCCGAAGAAGCTTTCTGCCACCTGGCAACTTCCGGCAGCGATACGACCGATATTTCCGCTTTTGCCAGAACTGCGGCAGACAATATACACAAAAAACACAACTTTTTCATATTATCAACATCGTTCTCCAGTTATCTCTTGGTGTCGTACCCCGCCATAAAAGGCTTATGTCCGGAAGAAAAAAGATCATGAAACGGAGTAACTGTATATTGGGACAATTCATTGATCTTGCTGAATGCAATACCTTCAGCATGGCCGTCCATAAAACAGAATTGAGCCTTGCCTTTGGTTATGCCGGCATTGAGCAATGACCCGGTGGTAACCGGACGGTTATCTGCCTGTCCGTGCCGGTAAGCCGGATGCGAAATGCCATACAGAGAATGAGTGTTGATCATCTTACTGTCCATAAAAATAAATGCTTTGGAAGGCATCGTAACTGCAGTATTTTTTCTGATAAATGAATATTTGTCTGCTCTGGTGCCATTCTGACCACTCAAATAAACATTGATCCCGTAGTGAGTATACATGAATTTTTTTTCATCGGTATGTCCCTGCATGACAGGTTCTGCGGGGCAGTAAAAGGTTCCGTTTTTCGGTTTGTCATATCCGAAGTGAGTCGCTCCGTATCCGGAGTTCCATTGTTTGTATCCGGCGGGAGTGTAACCGGAAAGCTGCCCGTACCATGTCTGTGACTGCTGAGCATAAATGCTGCTCTGCCATCTGACAATAGCCGGAACTATCCAACTGGCATAATCCTGCGAATTACCGAAACTGGCAGTTCCCATTTGCTTGAGATTGTTGGTACATGTTGCGGAATGGGCCCGTCCTCTTGCCTGCTGCAATGCCGGCAAAAGCATTGCTGCAAGAATCGCGATGATGGCAATTACGACAAGAAGTTCGATCAGGGTAAATAAATAAATCATTTTCGGACGGCAAAAAACATACTCACATTTCATTGCAATATCTCCCGGTTGAATTAGGAAAATTTTGATGAAAAATATTCCGGATTTTCGCAACATTTTTCCGTACAGTCTAAAGATAGTACTGAAAATTGTCTTTGTAAAGGGGAAAAAATGCAATTTGATTTTTTTTGGCAAAAGATTTCTTATGGTGAAAAATATTATTTTATCTTACAGAAATTGTCCCACCTGAGTCATGGCGGTATCAACCATTCCCCGAACAGTCGTCACATAAACTATACATACTTTCATCCGGTAAAAAATGAGGATGAAGATGTGTATGACAAGAGATCGGTCCAATGAAAACAAAAGGCGGCAGCATGACAGAAACGATTCTTTTTTCCACTCCATTTTTCCAGTGTAAAACAATATCCCCCCCTTTTCTTTACTCCAACAGTAAGGAGTCTGGTCAGTACAGTAAAATGTTCTTGTTTAATCACAATAGGCCTGACATACGGGGCTTTTCCAGACATAGGGCCTTTTCCCGCTGTCTGCTTCAACCTGACACACTCCCCGTTGACACTCCCAAAAACAAGTTTACGATAATATACATCGTCAATCGTAATAATGCAATATATCGATACAAATAATTGATAATAAATAATCAAGACAACATATTTTAAAACAGGATTTTAATAATCTGCTCAACACCTTGAAAAAAACATCGTAAAGCATTGCCTTAAAACAAATAAAGCATTTACTTAAAACGCATAAAGCATTGCCTTAAAACAATTTTTCAACTTATATTTTTTTGACACTTGATAATTTTATTAAATCCTGTATCTTATATTTCAGTAAATCCAAAAGAGGAGAATTAATTATGAACGGACACATCAACGGTTGGACAGTAATTTCCCGTCACCTCCAATTACGGGAAAAAAATCAGAGCGATCTTGCACGCTTGCTCCATATTTCACCGGCTGCCATCACACAAATCAAAAACGGTCAGTTCCGTCTTAATCCCCGGCAGCTGAGGATCATCCCGAACTATCTGGAGTTCAGTCAGGCGGCATGTGACGAATTTTTTTCTGAAATATTCAACGCCCGCATGCACTTCTGCCATGGCGAATATCTTCAGGAATCTGACCATATCCGCTGTATTGTAAAAGTGGAACACAGCAGCGGCAACAGAAAAATCCCGGTAGCTCCGCTCCATGTGCTGAAAAATTTCATCCCGGCTCTGGAACCTATCGTAGACTTCATGAAACGGATGACTCCGGAACGCC
>JAFVRT010000358.1 GCA_017504125.1 Lentisphaeria bacterium | reverse complement strand
CCGGGGCATCATGCTGTTATCGGTTATCAGGCTCAGGAGTTTTCAGAACTTCTGCCGGATGAAATGTCGGTGTACGATGCAGTGAGGGCTGCTTTGCCTGCAGGAGCATCTACAGCCAACCTTATGAATATCCTCGGTTCTTTCGGTTTTTCAGGTGATGATGTGGAAAAACGCTGCGGAGTGCTTTCCGGCGGAGAGAGGATCAGAGTCCAGTTTGCCCGTATTTTTGTGAATCCTCCCAATTTTCTGCTGCTGGATGAGCCTACGACTCACCTGGATCTTGCGGCCCGTGAATTGCTGCAGCAGGCTTTATGCGATTTCAAAGGAAGTGTCTGTATCGTCAGCCATGATATCGAATTTGTCAGGAATGTTGCCACGACGATTCTGGCTCTTGAACCGGAAGGTGTGAAAAAATACTTCGGCAATTATGATTATTATCTGGAAAAATCCGGCGGCGCGGAAAATAATTCCACCGTTGTCCGTTCCAACGGGACTGTGCTGCAGGACAGCGCAAAACTGAGAAGACAGGAACGGGCCAGAGCGCGTCAGGCATTGCAGGGGGATCTGAAAAAGGCCAAAAAAGAGGTCGAAGATACCGAAAACCGTTATAATGAATTGTCAGACCGCAAAACATTTCTGGTTGCCAAACTTTCAAGCGGCGGCAAGGTGGATTTTGCTGCATTGAAACGGGAACTTGCCGATGTTGAACGCGCCCTTGAACAATGTGAGGCTGATTGGGAACGCGCCGCTATGGAGCTTGAAGCACTCAGGCTTGAAAATGACCGTATCCACAGCAGTTGAATCCGGGAGCGTTAATGTGAATTTTGCGGAAAAATGCCCTGGCGCATTGAATTTACCGCAATGCAAGCGAAGAAGTGAAAAATCCGGTGAATCCGGGAATTTCATTCAAATGGAGCTCACGGATTTTTTTACTTTGTTCTGCCATGGGGAGTGCTGCTTCCGGCGTCAACGCAAAGCGCGCGGCTCCGGCCAGACTGAGATTGCCGTGAATCCCGACAGGAACATTAGGCAGCATACCGATACGGCAGGCTGAGTCGATGTTGAGATAACGGGCAAATCCACCGGCAAGTTTTATCTTTGCAACTTTGGTGCCGCTGAATGACTCCAGGGTTTTTATTGCTCCGGCAACAGCTGCTTTGGCTTTCAGGAGTTCGGCAATGTCTTCTTCTGTAATAACGACACCGGGAGCGATTTCCATTTCGCTTGCACCTGAAAGGAAACGGCCGAATTTGTCAAGAGTTCCCATGTGATGTGCCGCCGCCAGAAAATCCACCAGTCCGGAGCCGCATACGGAACGCGGTTTCTTGCCGCCGATAACGGAAAAACGACCGTTGCTGAAAAAGTGATCTATTGCGCCCTCCACAGCCATGGAACCGCAGGAAATTCCGGCTCCTTCAAAGGCCGGACCCGCAGCGGCTGATGTGCCCAGCAATCCGGAAGATGTATTGAAAACGATTTCGCAGTTGGTTCCCAGATCTATGAGCATTTCTCCCGGTTCCAGCGGAATTTCGTAGAGAGCAGCAGTGATATCACCGCCCAGCAATCCTGTCATGCACGGTACTGTAAATACGGGGACTCCATCCCAGAGATCAAAGCGTTCCGGAAAAATGATCTGCGGTGCGCGGAAAGGGAAAATACCTATGGAACTGGGATCGATCCCGTGAAGGAAACAGCATTCTGTACTGTTTCCGGCAACGCCGATCCTTGCTGCGCTGCGGAATTCCAACTGTTCCAGCAAGGCTGTTACAGAATCAATAAGCAGCCGGCGTAATTCAGCAAAATGCTGCCCGGAATTGGCGATCCGGGTCATGATATCGTATCCGAAATGCTGCTGTCCGTTGAATGAAGATGCTTTGGCAACCACTTGTCCGTATTCGATCCTCACGGCGGCCAGAGTGGTGGTCCCCATATCGACAGCGATGACTGTCCGGGGATCATCAGGCATGGGAAGTGTCCCCTGCCAATCCTCATTTGTTTGCGGAGAAAGCAGATGTGTTTCCGGGATCTCGATGCTCCCTGTATCACTTTTCAAAAAAGTACAGCACGCAACGGCTTGTGCCGGAGCGGAAACAAGTTTTCCCCGGCATTCCCAAATCCCGGAGTGCAGCTTGACCGTGCACTTGCCGCAGCCTTTATGTGCAGAACATCCGGATGCAAGTTTTATGCCGGAATCACGGAGTATTTCCGAAATTATTTTATGTGATTTTACTTCTATTATCATGATAACTCCTAACATATCATACCAAGGTGGAGTTGTCAAGCCGGAATACTTGATTTTATTGCACAATGGTGCTATATTTTACAATAGTAAGTGACGAAACGGTGTCGTGAGATAATGCCGATTATGGAGAATAATGTCGTGAAAAATATAGAATTGCTTGCTCCGGCCGGGACTCCCTCGGCAGCTCTGGCGGCTCTTGAGGCCGGAGCCGATGCAATATATGCCGGACTTTCCCGGTTCAATGCCAGAGAACGGGGCGAAAATTTTACTCCCGAAGCCATGGGGAAGATAATAGAACATTTTCACCGTCATGGCAAAAAAGTATATGTTACATTCAATACTTTGCTCAAAGAACAGGAGCTGCCGGCGGCTTTCGAACAGTTGGCTTTACTGAACAGTCTGGGGCCGGATGCATTGCTGGTTCAGGATCTGGGAGTCATACGCATGGCGAAAAAATATTTCCCCGGTCTTACACTTCATGCTTCCACTCAGATGGGATTTCATAACTCTGCCGGACTGGCTGTGGCTGAAAAGCTCGGCGTTACCAGAGTTGTGCTTGAGCGTCAGGTTACAATGGAGGAACTGGCTGCCATAAAGAGTAAAACTTCACTTGAACTTGAGGTATTTATCCATGGTGCATTGTGTTGTTCTCTTTCCGGAGCTTGCTATTTTTCTTCTTATCTCGGTGGTTACAGCGGTAATCGCGGCAAGTGCAAACAGCCTTGCCGCCGCAGATATTTTTCTTCCGGCGGGAACGGCTTTTTCTTTTCTCCTCAGGATCTTTGTGCGATTGAACTTATTCCGGAACTGCGCCGTCTGGGAGTCGCTTCGTTGAAGATCGAAGGCCGCCTGCGGCAAACCGATTATGTTACCGCTGCGGTGAGTGCTTACCGGATGCTGCTGGATACTCCCGATGAAAAATTTGCTTCCGCGATACCGGAAGCAAGGCGTATTCTTTCCGGAGTGGGCGGCCGCCGCTGGTCACACGGTTTTTATACCCAGTCTTCTGCCAAAAGCCTCATCCGGCCCGATGCGTTGGGAAGTGCCGGAAAACTTTGCGGGGCAGTCGAAGCTGTTAGTGAAAACGGATTCGGATTTACCGCTTCTTCCAGACTTTTTATCGGCGACCGTATCAGGATCCAGCCGGATAACGGGGACGAAGGACCGGCATTGACTTTGACTAAATTCTTCGTCGAGAATATGCCGGCGACCAGAGTCCTGCCCGGACAGCGGGTTTTTGTCTGCTGCGACAAAGCTGTACCATTACGCGGACAGGTGTTCAAATTGGGGGGTAATCTGGCTGATTACTCAAAACTCCTTGCCGCATTGCCTGAGAAACGGACTCCCCTGGATCTGGTGATAGAGTTGAAGGCCGATTGTTTCAAGGCGGCTGCCAAAGTTCTTCCCGGAGTGGTATGGGAGAAAAAGCTGGAGCTTGCGCCTGCCAAAAGCCGCGCGGCTTCTGCTGAACAGATCGCAGATGAATTCAAAGCCGCCGATTCCGATATCTGGTGTGCCGGAAAAATCGATGTAAAAGTGGAACCGGGATTGTTTCTGCCTGCATCGGAGTTGAAACAGCTCCGTCGTGAAGCGTGGGATTTTTTCAAAAACGAACTTGTTCCTGAAATGGTCGCTGATAACGGCAGTACAGAGTTGGAGGCATTCCGCAAGGAATATCAGCAGCTTGCCGGATTGGAATTTGCTGAAAACAGAATTGAAACCGCAGCACTCCGTCATCGCGGCGAAGAACCGGCCAACCGCAAAGCGGTAAGAAGTGCCGGAGTCTTTGAATTTGACTCCACCTCACGCGAAGTGATTCTGCCGGAGTTTATGCCGGAAGGCAAACTGAATGTTCTCGAAAAAGCGATCCAAAGGGCTGTTGACTCAGGGATACGCAAGTTCAGGGTCACTTCACTTTACGGAGTGAAGATGCTTGAAAAATACAGCGGAAAAATAGAGATTACTTTTTCAGTTCCGCTGCCTGTGGCTAATTCTCAGGCGGTGCTTATGGCAAAACAGCTGGGAGCGGTAAAAGCACTTGCCCATATTGAACTCGACCGGGAATCTCTGGTCGGATTACGCAATAAATCGGTGCTTGAACTTGAACTGTACCGTTTGGGAAGGCCCGCGCTGCTTGTTACCAGAGCTGCCATTCCGGTTGAAGGGGATATCCGTGATGCCAGAAATAATGCATTTACTGTGCGGTTTGACAGCAAAAGCAATCTGACCCGGATCTATCCCAAAAAAATACACTCAATACCGAGATTACCGGGATTTCATGATTTTTTTGATTTGACAATGGCCCATTGGAGAGCAGAAGATACCGACAGTTTCAACTTTGATCGGGAATTACCGTAAAAATATTGAACATAAGGATTGAACGGTTATATGAAAGTATTAACGATCGGCAATAGTTTTACCTGGAGTTTAAGATCATGCTTTCCCGCCATTGCAGAGGATCAGGGCGAGGAACTGAAATTGGAGTTTGCCAATTTCGGAGGTTGCGAGTTTCGCCGCCATTGGGCCTATATTTCTGAGGAGGAAGCGGATCCGGAGTGCCGTATCTATTTCAACGGCACTATGAAATTGCGCGAGATGCTGGCCGGTGATGACTGGGATATCGTAACGATCCAATCTGCCAGTCATGAAAGCTGGGATTATGCCAATTATCAGCCTTTTGCCGGACTGATTATCGACTATGTGAGAAAATATGCTCCCGGAGCAAGGGTGGTGATCCAGCAAACCTGGGCATACCGTGAAGATGCCGCAAGGTTTGCCGAATGGGGCTTTGACCGCAATGAAATGTTCGACCGTCTTGATGAAGCCTACCGCCGTTTGAGCCGGGATTTCAATCTGCCGGTGATCCCCACCGGGAAAGCTGTTGAACTGGCGTTGAAGGAACAACCATTTTCTTTCCGCAACTATGATCCGGCATTGCTGAAAACTCTGCGCTGGCCGGATCTGCCGCCGCAAGCCAATGCCATTATAGGTAAATGCTATTGGGGTAAGGATGCTGAAAGCGGAGAACTGGTTTTGAAACGGGATGCCTGTCATTTGAATATCCGCGGAGAATATCTGCAGGCATGTGTCTGGTTCGGATTTGTTTTTAATAAAGATCCACAGCAGATCAAATGGGTGCATAACGAGGTGTCGGACTCCGACGGAGCGTTTTTGCGCGAAATGGCTGCTAAAGCATTGAAGGAATATTGAAAAATGGAAAATCTTGATGTTGTGATACCCCGGCCGCAAACAATTATTTCTGCCCCCGGAGTCCTTAAAGTGGAATCTGTGGGAGAAGTGATCGCCGGAGAAGGACTTGAACGCTTTGCTGCAGTCATTGTCCGCAATGCCGGAATCATGGGACTGGATTTTACTCAAGGCGGAGTGCCTGTGAAACTGGAACTTTCTCCCGAAATAAAAGTGGAATCCTTTGAACTGGATATCTCTCCCGCAGAAGTAAAAATCTCCGGAGGCGATATGGCAGGGGTGTTTTACGGTGCCGGAGCCTTTGAACAGCTGCTTTGCGCAGCAGTTGCCAGAGGGACCCGTAATGCGGAGATCCCCTGCGGCAAAATTGTGGATTCGCCACGATTCAGTTACCGTGGTTTTATGCTCGACAGCGCACGCCATTTTCAGAGTGTGGAAACGATAAAATCAGTTCTCGCACTTATGGCCAAACTGCGTTTGAATGTGTTTCATTGGCATTTGTGCGACAGTCAGGGATTCCGTACCGAATCCAAACTTTTCCCGGAACTCAATACCCTCGGAACCATGAAACCCGGATTTTATACATCTGAAGATATTGCCGAGATCCGGGCTTTTGCTGCAGAGTGTTTCATTACCATTATTCCGGAAATCGAAATGCCGGGGCACTCTCAGGGATTGCTGGCACTTCATCCTGAACTCTGCTGCGATCCGGGAAATCCCGGAAAGGAATTCTGCCTTGCAAAGCCGGAAGTCAGAACTTTTCTGGAAAAACTTATTACCGAATTTGCCGCACATTTCCCCGATGCAAAAGTCATGCATCTCGGAGGGGACGAAGCTGATACGGCTCACTGGAATGAATGTCCTGAGTGTCAGAAACTTATGAAGGAAAAAGGATACGATGATATCCGGAAACTTGAAAATGACTTCATGAATGATATGGCCGCTTTTGTCCGTTCCCTCGGAATCACTCCGGTGACCTGGTTTACCGGAAGTGTTATGGAACAATCCACAATAATTCAGGTGTGGCGCAGTATCTGGGAACTTAAAGAAACTTTGAAAAACGGAAACAGGATGATTTTTTCGGTCCACGATCAGCTTTATCTTGATTATCCCGCCAGCGCAGCTGAACCTTTTGAAAACTGGATGCTGGTACTCACGGAATCTGGTGTTTACAATACCGAACCCTTCGCCGCATGGGAAAAAGATATCGGAGATCTGCTGCTGGGACCGGAAACCTGCCTCTGGACCGAAACAGTTCCCGATCACCGGATCATGGCGAAACTCAATCCCAGGATCTATGCATTCTGCGAAACTGCATGGAGTCAGGCCAAGCGCAAAGAATGGTACAACTATGTCCACCGTAAAGAGGTGCTTTCCGCTTGCGGCTGGTTTGATTTGAAGGCTTTGTGAGATCATGGAAATACCTGAAGATATCCGGAACCTCAATTTTGAACAGGCCAGAAATCAGCTGGAGGAACTGGTTCATAAAATGGAATCAGGCAATATGCCGCTGGAGCAGTTGATCGGAGCGTATGAGCGTGGTTCCATGCTGACTGCTCATTGCCGGAACCTGCTTGCCGGACTTCAACGCCGGGTGGAAATAATCGTTAACGGCAGCGATACGCAAGCTCTTGAGGCAAGATGTACGGAGTTCGCACCTGAAGCCAATCAGGGGGATCGCCGTACCGCCGATCCTTTTTGAATCAGATATTGCGGCTTCGTGAAGCTCTCTGCAGCCGTTGATTTTTCTGTTTTTACAGAAAAAACGGCAGAAAGAGAGTTTTTTCTTGAAAGTATATCCATGCGATGCTATATTATATGAAAAACTCATAGCGAAAGGAGATTATAAAATGGAAGAAATGCATATTCTGCATGATAATGATGCTGATCTCAGCGTACTTAACGGCAAAACCATCGCTGTTATCGGTTACGGCAGTCAGGGCCGTGCTCAGGCTCTTTGTATGCGGGATTCCGGACTCAATGTGATCATTGGTATCCGTCCCGGCAAGTCTTTTGATGCTGCTGTACAGGACGGTTTCAAAGTGTTGAGCGTTACTGAAGCTGCCCGTGAAGCCGATATCATTCATATTCTGCTCCCTGATGAAATGCACGGTCCTGTTTACCGTGATGAAATTGCCGCTGAAGTCAAACCCGGCAAGACTCTTTCATTTTCCCACGGTTTCAGTATCGTTTTCAAAGAAATCGTTCCTCCTGCCGGAGTTGATGTGATCATGGTCGCCCCCAAGAGCCCCGGAACCGAGGAACGCAAGCGTTTTGTCGAAGGTTTCGGTGTGCCCGGTCTTATTTCTGCCAAGGTCAATGCTTCCGGCAAGGCCCGCGAAGTTGCGCTGGCTATTGCCAAAGCAGAAGGTCTTACCAGAGCAGGTGTTCTCGAATGTACCATGGAACAGGAAACTTACGAAGATCTTTTCGGTGAACAGAATGTCATCTGCGGCGGTGTGGTCGATTTGATGAAATACGGTTTTGAAGTTCTTATCGAAGCCGGATATCCGCCGGAAATGGCCTATTTTGAATGTGTCCACGAAATGAAACTTATCGTTGACCTGAT
>JAFVRT010000357.1 GCA_017504125.1 Lentisphaeria bacterium | reverse complement strand
TTCAAAAAAAACATTTTCACTCTTATCGAGCTGCTGGTGAAAAGATCACATCTCTGCTGTGATCGTGTTTACGGCAAAGAAGGAAGTTTTTCACCTGCCCATGGGCAGGTGAAGCTGTACAGCTTCACCTTAATAGAGCTTCTTGTCGTGATCGCTATCATCGCGATCCTTGCCGCCATGCTGCTGCCCGCTTTGCAGCAATCCCGTGAAAGGGCCATGACCATCAAGTGTATCAACAATGTGAAAACCATCTCTACTGCCATGAGCCAGTATTTCGATGATAATAAGGGATTTTATACCAGCGGCAGTTCTCCATGGACATTGAACAATGTCAACTATAATGGCGGTATTGCAGGACAGCTTGCATCTTATGTCGGAATGACTCTGAACCGTTTTAATTACGACAAAAACAATCATACCTTTTATTGCCCCGGAGATACGCTGCCCAGATCTCAATTGTATCCTCAAAGTTACGGTTTCAATGCTTACGGTTCCAACTGTATGAACGGATTGAAAGTACTTGACGAACTTTACGGCAATTTTCTCTACTGCCGGAAACCGGCATCTCTGCGCCGTCCAAGCATATACATCATGGTCATCGAATCCCGTGACAGCAATCTGACCCTGTTCCGCAACCAGAGTGAAAGTCTGCTCCGGGGCAGTTTCAATGAAAGCTCCGCCGCATGGAAACAAATGATCCACAACGGGCTTGCACGCAATGTGAGTTTCATCGACGGTCATGTTGCCTCCTCGCCTGTCAAAACATCAGAACTTTACCGCCATGCCAACCGTTGGATCTATGATTACAACAACGGAAATCTTTAAGGAATATGAATAAAATGGAAAAATTCAACGCTGCAGTAATCGGAGCCGGCGGCATGGGCAAAGTCCATGTCGATGCGGCTCTCGCTTCTGAACATATAGACCACCTTTTCGTGGTCGACCCTGATCCGGAACGGTTGAAGTTATGGAAGGGTGATCCTCGTCTTTCCGGAGCAACTTTTGAGGAGATCCTCGCCGACGAATCGGTGAAGTTCGTTACCGTTTCCTCACCCAACCATCTGCATCTGGAACAAACCGAACGTGCCATGCGCGCCGGAAAAGCAGTGCTTTGCGAAAAGCCTATGGGGAATACTCTGGATGAAGCAAAAAAAATCATCGCTCTCGAAAAAGAAACCGGTAATTTTCTTCAGATCGGATTCGAACTCCACTACTCCAAACTTTACCAGATCGCCAAGGAGTGGATCGATGCCGGACTTATCGGTGATGTCGTAAATATCCAGACCCGCTATTTCTGCAGCGAATCCCACGGCAAAAACACCTGGCGCAGCAACAGTCCGGAACCGGGATTCCTGATCGGAGAAAAACTTTCTCACTATCTGGATCTGCAGCGTTTCTTTTTTGACGCGGACTTTGAATCGGTATACGCCGTGGCTGCGCCCAAGATCGTGCCATTCTGCAACCACGAAGACAACCATCAGATCATGACCAAATTTCCCGGCGGCAAAGTAGGAGTGCTGAACTTTGTCATGTGCATCGGTGAAACATGGCACGATACCGAAACCCGTGAAATGCTGGAAAAACAATCCGATGACGGACACGCCCTCGAATACCATATCTGCGGAACCAAAGGAGCTATCGAAACCGATGTGTTCCGCCGCCGTATCCGCCGGTGGGAGTTCACCGATTCTCCAAGTACTCTGGAAAGCCGCATAGTGGAAACCAGAACTTTCTCCAAAGAAGAAGATCAGACTTATTTCCACAATGTCTACGGTCAGGATCTCGCCGTGATCGACCTTTTCGCCAAAGGTAAAAAATCGGAAATGAATTCGGCTGATGCGTACGGCACTATGAAACTCTGCTTTGCTGCCGAATTATCTGAACTTGACGGAAAAGTTATCGAAAGTTCCGATCCGCGGCTTTGAATTTATGTAACAACTTGATTTTTTCGTATTTATGTGCTATATTTATTTAAGTTGAGAATTATTGCTTATGAATATACAAAAAGACAATAAATTATGAAAAAAAAATTTTTTACGCTGATTGAATTGTTGGTCGTGATCGCTATCATCGCGATCCTTGCCGCCATGCTGCTGCCCGCTCTGCAAAAAGCAAGAGGTGAAGCACGCCGGAGTGATTGTGTAAACCGCTGCAAACAGATAAGTCTTAGTCTTTCCCAGTATCTCGGTGACTACAAACAGTTCCTGCCTTATGCGTTATTGTCCGGTTCAGACCGGGCAAGGATAGTGGTACTTTATGACAAGGGGTATCTGCAAAATAAAATGCTGAACTGTCCGGATGCGTTTTACAAGCGCAGCGGCAAAGTTTTTTCAGGTACAGCGACAGGTGAAACTCAACTTTCTGCCATGGGGTTGTCGGCTTTCGGGTTCAATTATTTCCAGAATCCGACAGGCTGGGCCAGAGTAAATCACACAAAAACCATCCGTTTCCCTTCTCAGCTGATGTTTTTCGGAGATGCCTGGGAGCAGAGTGTCGGATTTTTTGCAACCGAGGGAAGTGCCCGTTATCTGTACCGTAAATCCACTACTGCAAGCGGTTACGGCCAACCCTCCCCGCGCCACAACGGCAAGTGCAACTTCAGTTACGCCGACGGCCATGTAAACACGCTGACCTACGCCGCAGTTCCTGATTCTTCAGTCAATACATCGACATTCTGGTTTTGGAGAAAATAAAAATGACCGAATGTTGTATTGACACTCACGCTCATTTAAGATCGGATTATGATCCGCGGGTGTTTGAAAAAATACAAGCTGACGGCATTATAAAACAATTGTGGCTGTTGGCACATGAATGTCATGTGGAAACAGCTGCTTATCATCCGGCGACCAACAAACAGGTTCTGGAAGCAGCGAAACTTTTCCCGGAATTCATTCTGCCCTTCGGTTACATCAACTGGCGCAAAGGACCGGAACAGATCGAAGAATTGAAAAACAACGGTTTTTTCGGTTTGAAGGCGATCCGTCCTATACACAATTACAACGATTTGCGTTATTTCCCGTTGTACGAAATGGCGGAAAAACTTGATATGCCCATCCTTTTCCATGTCGGCATCATCGCCCGCCGCCGCAGAGAAGAATTGACCGATCCGGAGTTGTGTGCCGGTCCGGACAAGATGCGCCCGTCATTTCTTGATTCCATTGCGGCGGCCTTTCCCAAATTGAAAATAATTCAGGGACACATGGGAGTTCCGTGGTGTAATGAACTTTTTGAATCCCTCTGGTACTACAGTAATGTCCGGGCCAGCGTTTCAGGACTCATAGATTGGAAATGGCTCATGGAAAATCTCGACTGCCGCACCGAAAGCGGAGTACCGTTCCACCGGAAAATGATGTACAGTTCCGATTCCTATTACGGAGTCGGAGAACCTGAGTATGTCTACCGCGGCATAACCTTTATGCGGGAATTCTTTGACCGGGTGGGCATGACTTACAACTGGGGAAATGCAAAAGAAGACTTTATGCACGGCAATGCCGAGCGTTTTTTACTTGAAAAATTCTGAAAGAAACAAAAAAAATGAAACCTTACAGATTGGGCCAGATCGGCGTAGGCGGACGCGGTGTCGTCTTTTATCAGAATAACCATATCCCGGAAGAAGGTTTTGAGATCTTCGCCGGTGCAGATGTGAGCGATGAGGCTCTGGAGCAATTCCAAAAGGCGATCCCCACAGCCAAATGCTGCAAAGATTACCGGGAACTCCTCGCCATGCCGGAAATCGAAGCCGTCTTTATCATCACACCGGACGATCTTCACGAAGAAATGGCCTGTGAAGCTCTCAAAGCCGGAAAACATGTATTTCTGGAAAAACCACTTGCCATAACCATTGAGGGATGTGAAAAAATCCTCCGTACTGCCATGGAGTGCCGCAGAAAGATCTACATCGGACACAATATGCGTTTCATGCCGGTCATACTCAAGATGAAAGAAATCATTGATTCCGGCGTTATCGGTGAAGTCCAGCTGGCATGGGTGCGCCACTTCATCAACTATGGCGGCGACACCTATTTCCACGACTGGCACTCCGAGCGTCGTCACACCACCGGACTGCTGCTGCAGAAAGGCGCACACGATATCGATATCATCCATTGGCTCATGAATTCCTACACCGAAAAGGTTTCTGCCATGGGTATGCTTTCTGTGTACGACAAGTGCCACCGCCGTACCGACGGCAAACCCGGCAAAGCCCTTTGGGATGTCAAAAATTATCCTCCTGAAAAGGTCAAAGATTTTTCCGCAGTGATCGATGTGGAAGACAGCAATATGATAATGATGCAGTTGAAATCCGGAAAACAATGCACCTATATGCAATGCCATTATACCCCGGATGCCGACCGCAACTATACCTTTATCGGTACCCGCGGCCGCATAGAGAATTGCGGTATTGGAGCCAATGCCCAGATCCATGTCTGGACCAATCGTGCTCAGGGGGCCGGATCCCATCTGCCTGACTACAGTTATACCCTGCGCGATATCACCGGAACTCACTCCGGAGCAGATCCGGCGATCATGAAAAATTTCCGGGAATATGTGAGAGATGATGCAACTCCTGTAACTTCCCCCATTGATGCAATGCGGGCGGTCATGGTGGGAGTCCTCGCTCACGAAACCATGCGCAGCGACATGTCATGCCGCACATTGCCGGAAATTCCGGCAGATCTGGTCGAGTACTTCGGAGCTCAGGCCATAAAGTAAGTACCGGCATTTTCCGGTATACGGAAAAGTTCACGCAATTCAGGGGAATTCCGCAATTCATCGGGAGTCCCCTGTTTTTTTACTTTGCCCTGTTCCATCAATATCATGGAGTCCAAATACAATGGGGCTGAATAAATATCGTGAGAAACCATGATAATGCACCTGTCTTCCTGAGCGAGCCGGCGCAATACGGCACAAAAGGAGTGCTGGAATCCGGCATCAAGACTGCTGCCGGGCTCATCGAGTAAAATGACCGGAGTATTCTGCATAAGGATCCGCGCCAGCATAACTCTCTGTTTTTCGCCTCCGCTCAATTTGTTGTAAGGACGGTCTGATATTTCTTCGAGGCCGGTTTCCCGCAGCACAGAAATGATTTTTTCATCTTTTTCCCGGTAAAATTTCCGTTCCCACGGATAAAGTCCGAGGGCAACAGTTTCTTTCACATCCAGCGGCAAAAATGGAGGAATATGCTGTTCCAGCAATGAAATCGCTCTGGCTTTCTGCAAACAATTTCCCCACCGGGGAGTTATTTCTCCGGAGTCCGGATACAATTCTCCGGCCAGCAGTTTCAGCAATGTGCTCTTGCCGCTGCCGTT
>JAFVRT010000356.1 GCA_017504125.1 Lentisphaeria bacterium | reverse complement strand
GTGTTATGGGGGACTGTCGTTCCATTTGCTCTTTACGGGTTGTGGTGCGGCGCAAGAGAGTTGAAAGAGTTCCCCTGGAGCGGTGGCTGGCTGGCGGTGCTGACCTTGTTTTTCTGGGGCTCGGCTTTGATGATCCCTTATTCATGGGATGAACAGACCTATCAGCTGGCTTTGCCGCTGCGTTATCTGCAATACGGCAGTTTTGCCCCTGTTCCGGATAATCCATATTCCTTCTACCCGGCCCTCACGAGCTGGTTTTTTGCCAACGGAATAAAGATCGGTGGTATAATGCTGCCGCGTTTGATCGTGAGTTTTCTCACGCCTGTTCTGGTGATCTGCGTGTGGCATGCCGGAAAACCCTTCGGTAAGGCCGCGCCCTGGCTGGCTGCTGCTGCGGTCATGATATCGCCGTTGACATTGGCTTTGAACCGCAGTGTATATGTGGAAAATTTTATAACTCTTTTTACTTTTTCCGGTATTGCTGCGGCATGGGGATTACGCAGGGAAAAATGGTTTTACGCTCCCCTGATATGCGGGATCCTTGCCGGATGTTCCATTGCCGTCAAACCTACCGGAGCTGTCGGCGCATTGCTGACAGGTTTTATTTTTGCGGCAGTACATCTGGATTTGAAAAAATATGCACTTTTTGCATTTGCGGTGATTACAGCGGCAGGTTTCTGGTATTTGCGTACTTTTATGTTGACAGGAAATCCTTTTTATCCATATTCTCTGGCTCCTGTACCGGGTACGGTGGAGTATTTTCATTATCTGCTCGGCAGTCACCGTTATGGTCTTGAAGGAGTTACCGGAGCTTTGCTCAACTGGATCTTTGCCGGATTTTACGGCAGGATCTTCGATGGCATCGTTACGGGGATCCATGTTGTGTTTCTTGCGGTATGCGCGATATGGTTCTGGTGGCAGAGCTGCAAAAAGCAGCCTGAACACCGCATGCTGCTGGGGTTTGCGGCATCCGGAGTTGTGACCGCTTATCTGATGTGGGCATTATGTTTTCCTCAGAGCCGTTTTGTGATGCCGCTTGTTCCGGTGATCGTTCTTGCGGGTGCGGCGGCTTTGGAACGATTTCCGAAAAAAAATATCTGGTTTTGCGCTGCCTTGCTGATTTTTGCTGTAACCGTGGTCTGGCAATCCTGGAATCCATTGCGTCACTATACGGTAAGCTGGCGTATACTTCCTCACATTCAACGCTCTCCTGCCGGTGCATTGCACAACCTTACCGGAGATCCCGGATATTTTAAGGCAATTGAGTTTCTGGCTTCATCTGTTCCGGAAGATGCAAATGTATTGCTGCTTTTTGAACGGCGCGGGCTTTATGTGCCGCGCAAATATACCATTGCTGTTCCGGGATTTGAACCTTCGCTGACTCCGGTACCGGAATCTCCGGAAAAATTGTTTGAAAAATTGATCGCATTTGATTATATTATGATAGGAAGCACTTCGCGGGATGTCGATCTGCAAAGTGCCAATATTGAAGATTGCAAAAAGGTCTTGGAACAGATCCGGGAACTTGTTGAATGTGGAAAATTGCAAATGATGCCATCTTCCGGATTCACAATATTGAAAGTCGTAAAAAAGGAAAAGAAAAAATGAAATTAAGCAGTATGATTTGGCTGGCAGGATTTTCTCCTTTGCTGGCTGCTGCAGCAGAGATTCCCGCTCCGGTGTCGGAAGTCCAGATATTCCGCAACGGCGAATCAGTTATCCGTCATTCTGCAGACCCCAAAGGGAAAAAGAACTTTTCTGTCAGCGGTAATTTTGCACCGCTGTCAGGGACATTGTGGTTTTCGCCCAATGTGAAACAGATCCGCAAAGCGATTGTTGAAACTGAAAAAAAAGAGGCCGTTTCTCTGAGTGATATAACCTCTACCTACAAGGGACAGAGAGTTACTTTGCGTCTTCGCAGTGACGGAATCGGCAAATGTGAGAAAATTTCCGGAACGATCCTTGAGCTTTTCAAAAAAGAATCCTTTGACCGGGGCAAGTTTGTAACTTTGAAATGTGCCGACGGCAGGATCCTTGCAATTTCACGCCAGCAGATAGTCGGAGTGGAAAGTTCCGCATTAAAGATTGCAGAACGCACCGTCAAGAATAAAAAACACCTTTGGGAGTTTGATCTTGATCCCAAGATTGGCGGGAAAGTGCTTTTTGATTATATTTCAAAAACTCTGAATTGGACTCCTGATTTCAAGATGGAGCTGCTGCCTGAAAAAAAGATGAAACTTTCTTTTTCTGCCACCGTGGTAAACAACGGTGATGATCTTGAAAAAGTAAGATGCATTCTCTGGGGAGGTTCTCCCAATATTGCAAACTCAGGCAAAAGCAGTCCTATGAGTATCGTCAGGAAGGAACACAATCCTCCGGTGCCGCGGCTTGTTTCATACAAATCCAGGGCGCGGATGAATGAGGATTATGGTGTTGCAGCTGCCGGATTTACCGATAATTATGTTCCGGCAGCCCCCGGAGTGACCGGAAATATGGCTCCTTTTGATATCGGTTCTGTTTCTTTGAAAAAAGGCGAGGCCCTTGTCCGCAGGATCGGCAGTGCAAATGGAACTTACGAAAATCTTGTACGCTGCCGTATCCCGGTCCGTTATGTTGACAACGGCAGACGGATTTGGAAAAATAATGGAGAGTTTTCCGGAAATCTTTGGGAATGTCTGCGTTTCAAAAATCCCTTCAAATATGCCATGCCGGATGCTGCGGTGGAAATCGCAGACGGTAATCGCGTTCTTGCTCAAATAAATGGAGCGTGGGTGAATCCCGGTGAAAACGCTACATGGGAAATCACCAAATGCCGGGATGTGAAACTTGTCTTTGTTGAACAGGAGGCTCCCAGTTCGGTAAAAAATCGCGGTAAAGGTATCTTTCAGCGTGCAGATTATGGAAATAACACAGCTGTATCCAAAGGGAAGGCCGCAACACCGGCTGCTTCTGCTGCTATCAAGGGCGGGGTCATAAACGGCGTCTGGTATCTGGTTACTGATGTCAAAGGTCATATGGAGTTGAAAAATTTCCGTAAAACACCGGTGAAAACCGTTATTGAAATGGAGTATTTCGGTGAATTTGTTTCCGCTTCCGGAAAGCCTGTCAGAAGTGCGGTGAATCACTTCGGATCTCTCAATCCGAAAAATAAGCTTATTTGGAACATTACCCTGAAACCGGGGGAAACACGCAAGTTGGATTTCCGTTACAATATAATTGTAAACCGTTGAGGTTTTTATCTTGAAAAATCATTGAAACAATGGTATATTTTGTCATTGTCCGAAAATAAAAGGAGTTTTTATCATGGCAGAAAAGATTAAAGTCGGTGTCCTCGGTCTTGGACGCGCCGGTAGAGGTATGCACCTCAATGAACTCAACAAGTATTACAAAGATAAATTTGAATTTGTTGCCGGATGCGATAAAGATCCTGAACAGATCGAAACTACCCGCAACCTTTATCCCGATGCCCGTTATTACAGCGATATGAATGAGCTTTTTGCCGATCCTGAAGTTGAACTGGTAACCATTGCCACCCGTTCTCTTGATCATGTGGATCATGCACTTATGGCTTTCAACGCCGGCAAAAAAGTTTTCTGTGAAAAACCTGTTGCCGCTTCTGTTGCTGAATTTGACCGCCTTGTCGAAGCTGAAAAAAGCCGTCCCGGTTCTATCTTTATCCGTCACAACCGTCGTTTTGAACCTGCTTTCAACCAGATCCGCGACATCATTGCTTCCGGAAAACTCGGTTGGGTCTACGAGATCAAATTGGACCGCAATGCTTTCCAGTGGCGTTCTGACTGGCAGACTTTCAAGGAATACGGCGGCGGACAGCTGTTGAACTGGGGGCCTCATATCATCGACCACGCTCTGCGTTTCCTGGAATCTCCCGTCAAGTCTTTGTGGAGCAACCTCAAGCTGGTGGCTGCCAAAGCCGATGCCGAAGACCACATCAAGATCATTCTCGAAGGTGAAAACGGCCGTATCGTGGATTTGGAAATTTCCGGCGGAACAGCTATCAGTGATCCTGTGTATGTCATTCACGGGACCCGCGGTTCTCTGACCAGTAATGATGAATGTCGTCTTAAAGTCAAATACATGAATCCTGCCATTCCGCTGCCCGAATTTTCATCTGACCGCGGCAATCCCAAAGGTTTTGGCAACGCCTATACTCCGGCATGGGTCGAGGACGATCTGCAGGTTGCTCCTGCCAACGGTTATGACTGCCACAAGATCTGGGTAAACCTTTACGAGGCGATCCGCGAAGGCAAGGATTATCTTATCAAGATGGACGAAGCCCGCGAAGTCGTCAGAATCACCGAAATGGTTCGTCAGGGTGCCATTGACAATGCCCGTGACAAAAAATTCTGAAATTGAGGTCTATGCAGCATGAAAGCTCCCGATTCGCAACTTGCGGTAACACTTTTCAATCTCCGTGAATTCTGCAAGACCGAAAGTGATCTTGACCGCACTCTTGACAAGGTGTGTGCCATCGGTTATGAGGCCGTGCAGGTTTCCGGAGTTCCCCTCGATGCAAAAATCATCAAAAAGCAGCTGGATAAACACAATCTCTTTTGCTGTGCCTCCCATGAAGGATTGGCTGCGCTGACCGGTGATCTTGCCCCGTTGGTGGAAAAGATGCAGACATTGGAGTGCGATTTCACCGCACTTGGTTGTCCTCCGGCCCCCTATTACAACAGCTACGCCGTAATAAATGGTGGGTGCGCCGGGGAAAGTAAAGAGGATCAAAGCGGCCAACTTCAGACGGGCCAGACCACGTTTCCGCTCCACGGGGGACAGGC
>JAFVRT010000355.1 GCA_017504125.1 Lentisphaeria bacterium | reverse complement strand
CTTTTAAAAGCACATAGATACCGTCGTCAGGGTGGCTTCCGTCACCGAGACGGCCGATATACATTCCGGGGCGTTTCCGGATATGCTCAAGACCGGAAAGGGTCTGAATTGAACTTGCGTCGTATTCTCCAGCCATGTCGTTCCCAAAAGATAAAAAGATTCAAAATACTGTCAAAGGCATATCTCACGCAGAAAAAATGGGCCTTCCAGGTACACGATCCCATAATATAACATGGATTTGCCGAAAATTCAAGCTGTCCGCAGCGGCATCGGGGAAACCATTTTTTATATTTTCAGCAATAATTTGAAAAAAACAGCAAAAAATTTGTCATTATTGTTGCCGTTTGCTGAAAAATGTAGTATAATATCTGCAAAAACAATAATCAGAATTTTTACAGGGGGAACTCGCTATGATCGATGATTTGCCGCAGGGTAACGAAATGATCCTGGTGGTCGATGATCATGAAACGATTTGGGACTTTCTGATCGAAGCATTGCAGATGTTGGGATATTCGGTGCTTCTTGCAGAAAACGGTCTTGATGCCGTGGAAATATATGAAAAAAATCCCGGAACTGTCGATCTGGTGCTGCTGGATATGATAATGCCTAAAGCCGGCGGACATGAAACATTTTTGAAACTCAAAGCTATCGATCCTGATGTCAAAGTGCTGCTTTCGAGCGGATTCGTCAACGAAAGTGCCATTGAAGATCTTCTGGCTCAGGGGGCGTGCGGATTTCTGCCCAAACCACACCGGCTGCCGGTAGTGGCAAAAGCCATTCGCGATGTGCTTGACGGCAAGGGCCCTGTGCTGCCGGGAGTCTGCAATGGATGACTGGATCGAGATCGAACGGGACGAACGCCACATAAAAAGGGAACGCGCCAAGGCTCGTGAGCTGCGGAACACTCCTTATTTCAAGGAACTTTTTGCAAAAGGCATCTGCCGCTACTGCGGACAGAAGTTTCCGAAAGAAGAACTGACCCTGGATCATATCGTGCCTGTAGCGCGGGGAGGCCGCAGTACAAAAGGCAATATGGTGGTTTGCTGCCGCAGCTGCAATCAGGCGAAAAAATATCTCACTCCGGCTGAAATGATATTGCGGGCCGCAGAAAAAAATGACAGCGGGTCCGGAAATTCAGGTGCTCTGCAAGAGTGACCTTTTTTTGACAAATTATACGGCATAAATGCCAAATCTTCTTGAAAAAATCAGTCATCGGCATTACCTTATACCCGTTACACGGATACTGCCAAATAATTTTCAGAAAGGTATGAAAAATGGCTGATATAGAAAAACTCGCGATCAATGGCGGTCCCAAAGCCATTGCAACTCCATTAAAAAACCGTTTTCACTTCGGCAAAGAAGAAAAAGAAGCAGCCATGCGGCTTTTTGACGACTCCATTGAAACCGGAAATGCCATCTCTTACAACGGTCCGGAAGAAGAAGCCTTCGGCAAGGAATTTGCAGAATTCATGGGCGGCGGCTTTGCTGACGGAGTGAATTCCGGAACCAATGCCGTATTCACCGCGCTCCGTGCGCTTGAACTCAAACCTTTTTCTGAAGTCATCGTCGGTGCTGTTACCGATCCGGGCGGCATGATGCCGATCGTGATGAACAACTGCATACCGGCAGTCGCAGATACCATGCCCGGTAAATTCAATATCGGTCCTGAACAGGTCGAAGCCCGGATCACCCCGCAAACCTCGGCGATCCTGGTCCCCCATATCGGCGGTGAACCGGCAGAGATCAAAGGGATCATGGAGATCGCCAACCGTCATGGTATACCGGTGGTGGAGGACTGCGCCCAATCTCATGCCGCATCTGTTGACGGTCAGTATGTCGGATCTTTCGGAACTTACGGTGCTTTTTCCGTCATGTTCGGCAAGCACTTCTGTTCCGGCGGTCAGGGAGGTGTGGTCTACTCCAAAACCGAAGATCTCTATTGGCGTGCCCGCCGTGCCGCCGACCGCGGCAAACCTTTCGGACTGGAGGGCGTTTCAACCAATGTCATGCCAGCTTTGAACTGCAATATGGATGAACTTTCTGCGGCCATCGCCAGAGCTCAGCTGAAAAAACTTCCCTCTATCGCGGAACGCCGCCGCGCCTTCATGGATCTGATGATTTCCAAAGGTCTCAAGGAACTCAAGACCGTTTCTGTTCCCGAAGTTCCGGCCAATGTCGTCCAATCCTACTGGTGGGCCCGTTTGGGAGTGAATCTTGCTGCGCTCAACTGTCCCAGAAGTGATTTCTTTGCCGCCATGAATGCTGAAGGCGCGAAATGCATTGCCAATTACAAATTTGCCATGCCTTTCCGCGGACAGTGGTTCGTCGACCGCCGCAATTGTCATCCCTGGAACAATCCGCTCTGTCAGGGCGATCCCTGCCGCGAGTTTGATTGTCCCAATGCGATGCAGGCAATGGAAGATAACTTCATTCTCTTTATCCACGAAAGCTGGGGCGAGGAGGAAGCTGAAAGTCTGATGAAAATGTTCCGCAAACTTGATGCTGCCTTTGCCAAATAAGCAGGAGTAAAAATCATGCTTATCGATATTCACACTCACCTTACATTGAACAATTATCCGGAGTTTGCCAAAGCCATGCTCGGCCGTCCGGCTTTTACAGCGGACACCTTGCTCAAAAGAATGGATATGGAAGGGATCGAGCGTTCTGTACTCCTGCCTTTGATTTCTCCGGAAAATGTGGATTTCTACGGCGTTGCCGGGAACTCCGAATGTCTTGATGCCGCCCGCCGTCATCCTGACCGGTTCGATGTTTTCTGTAATATCGATCCCCGGACCATGATAAATAAAGCATCAGACCGCAGGATCCGTACTCTTTTTGAAGTATACCGCGATCTCGGATGCAAAGGTATGGGCGAGATCTGCGGCGGATTGCCGGTGGATGATGAACGCTACATCAGATTGTTTCAGCTGGCAGGCGAATTCAAGATGCCGCTGATATTCCATTTTCAGCGTCCGGATGAGTGGACATACGGAGCCATCGATGATCCCGGATTGCCCCGCCTTGAACATGCGCTGCAGCTTTGTCCCGATACGGTGTTTCTCGGACACTCCCCCTGTTTCTGGAACGAGATCGACGGAGATCTGAGCGATGAGGAAAAGAACCGTTATCCCAATTCTCCATATGTGAAAAAGGGGAAACTCTGGGAACTGTTTGAAAAATATCCCAATCTCTGGGGGGATTGCTCCGCCGGGAGCGGACACCGCGCTTTGAGCAAAGACCCGAAAGGTTACGAATTTCTGGAAAAATTCCACGAAAAGGTTTGTTTCGGAACCGATCGTTTTACTGCCATCGACGAGCCGATACCGCCTATTATCGGATATCTCAAGGAAGGACTGGACTCCGGAAAACTTTCTCAGGAAGCATACGATTGCATAACCCACAAAAATTATTTGCGTTTGACAAAATGATTTTCTGCGGTGCAGATGCCGGCAAAGCAGTCATACCTCATGGTGTGATTGCTTTTTTTTGCCGGCAATATGGCAAAAAAATGAAAAAATATAGAAAAAATTTTTTATAACTCCTTGCATTTTTAAAAGTTATACGATATATTAGTGCAGATTGAGGAAAATTTACAATATTTCAGTTGGAGTATCGTGTATGAAAATTTGGGGATCCGTACCCGCCTGCAGGCGGATAAAACTGTTCAGTTTTACACTTATAGAACTCCTTGTAAAAAGATCACATCTCTG
>JAFVRT010000354.1 GCA_017504125.1 Lentisphaeria bacterium | reverse complement strand
TTTTTGCCATGCTGGCGATCATTACCGGTTTGGTCGAATTCTTTTCCCATAACACCCGTCTGGTATCCATATCCACAATGATGCCGCTTCCGGCTCCCGCGCTTCCGGGAACTGCTCTGGTTGAAAGATTGCCGCGGTATGCGGTGGAAAAATCCAGCGGTTTTCCGAAATTCGGAGCCGTTGAACGCTTGAAATAACGACTGGCAGGAGGAGCAGGGACAGATGCCGCTTTTTTGATCTCCTGTTTGGGCGTATTTTTTACATTATCAGCTTTGGGAGATTTCTCTCCGCCGCCGAATACAAGAACCCGGATCAATATTACATGCACAGCAACAACTGCCAGGGCAAGGCCAGACAGCACTTTGATCCGGGTTTTGGTTATTTCGTTCATCTTACTGCATCATGGGTTCGCCGAGTCTGCCCAATGCCGCGGCCCGGTTGAGGGCACAGACAAGTGCGTGGATGACTGCCCGGTCGATGTTGGTATGTTCGCCAGCCCCGTAGACCAGATTCGGGGATTCTTCGGAAACCCTCAAGCCGACGAAAGCGATCGCTCTGGCATCAGCATCGGTACCGAGAGTGTGTTCGGCGTAATCTTCCACCTTGAAAAACGGCATCTTGCCGGAGCTTTTCAAAGCTCTGACCACCGCCGAAAGCAAGCCGTTGCCCCGTCCGGAAAGCTGGAGCTTTTCGTCATTGATATACCAGTCGAAATAAGCTCCGGAATCTTCACCGGCAGATGAACGGTTGTAATTTTCGATCCGGTAGGGACCTTCGCAGTTGACGAAACTTGAATAAAAGATCTCCTGAAGTTTTTTGGAATCGATCTCACCGCCGGTGGTGTCGACATAATGCTGAACGGCAGCTCCGATAGCCGGATGCATCGATTTGGGCGGGAATATGCCGAATTCTTTTTCAAGCACATATACAACTCCGCCTTTACCGGACTGGCTGTTGATACGGATCAAACGCTCATACTGACGGCCGAGGTCGGCAGGGTCGATGTGGAGATAGGGCATTTTCCAACCCTGGTTGAAAAAGTTGTTGATATCTTCACGCTGCTCGAAACCTTTGCGGATCGCATCCTGATGAGAACCGGAAAAAGCTGTAAAAACCAGATCGCCGGCGTATGGATGCCTGGGGTGGACCTCAATACCGGAGTTGCGTTCTACAGTACGGACGATTTCAGGCATATTGCTGAAGTCGAGTCCGGTATCGATCCCCATGGACTCAAGGTTGAGTGCGAGGACGGAAATATCGAGATTCCCGGTACGCTCACCATGACCGAAAACGGTTCCCTCCACCCGGTCCGCACCGGCGAGGATAGCCATTTCAGAGGCGGCTACGGCGCACCCCTGATCGTTATGGGAGTGCAGACTTATTCTGGTATTGGCGCAGTCGGGATATTTCCGGCAGAAAAGTTCGATCATGTCAGCATAGTGGTTGGGCGGACGCCGTTCCACCGTGGCGGGCAGATTGAGGATGAAATTATCTTTGGAAATGGGACCCATTTTTGCCCATTCATCTCTTACTGCACAGCAGAGTTCCACCACATAGTCGATATCGCTGTCGGTGAATTCTTCGGGAGAGAATTCATAACCGATCCTGCCTTCAAGTCCGTTGGCGACGATAGCTTCACATACCATACGGGTGCCGTCGACGGCCATCTGAAGTGCTTTTTTGCGGTCGCCGCCGAAAACAAAACGGTTATGGAGATCGCTGGTTGCGACATAACAGTGAGCAATGGCCTTATGTACTCCGCGGAGTGATTCAAGCGTACGGTCGATAAGATGTTTGCGGGCTTGAGTAAGCACAGAGATCCGCACATCTTCCGGGATATGGCCTTCTTCAATAAGGCGGCGGACGAAGTTGAAATCGTCTTCACTGGCTGATGGGAAGGACACTTCTATTTCTTTGAAACCGATCTTTTTGAGCATGTTGAAATACTCAAGTTTCTGATCGGGATTCATTGGTTCAGGCAGGGCCTGGTTGCCATCACGCAAGTCAACTGAAGTCCAGACGGGAGGTACGGTGAAAACACGGCTGG
>JAFVRT010000353.1 GCA_017504125.1 Lentisphaeria bacterium | reverse complement strand
TTGAACATTTATTTCAGTTCTCCATAAAATATAAAGCGTCCGCCTGCCGGAAATGGAAGAATGATTCCTTCTTCCAAACCGCAAAGCGGACGCCTCCAAGAGCGCGAAACAATATTCCGCCGGATCTCCAGAAAAGGAGAACCATTTTCCGCTATGCGGAAACCCAGGCGCGGAACATTATTTCTTGTTCTTGTGCCGCAAGGACTTGAGCTGCTTCTTGCGCTTGTGTTTGGCGATCTTTTTACGCCGTTTTTTCTTGAGATTGCCCATGATGACACCACATTTGTTCAATTATTCAACAAAACCGATTATACCATAATATAGCACAGTAAACTGAAAAAAACAACTCCAAAGCGCAAATATTTCCGGAAAAAAGTGATTTTTTATCGTAATAAGCGGTGTTTTTTCAGGTATGAAACAGCAGTTTACCTTATGTTTCCCAAATGGATATATTTAAAACCGCGCTGCTGTGCATGAGCTGCTATTCTGTACAGCGTTTCCGGCGGGGTAGGGGGCGCACTGCGGAATTCAAAAGCCGGATGAAAGGCAGAAAAATGCAGCGGAATTTCAAAACCGAGATGTTGCTCCACCCAATCCAGATACTGATCGACCAGCTCAGCGGAATCATTTTTTCCGGGTATCACCAGATTTGTGAGTTCCAGATGTTTGCCCGGCAGACTGTGAAAAAAGCGTATCGACTCCAGAACCGGAGCAAATGTTCCTTTACACATGGAAATATAGAAATCTTCAGAGAATCCCTTCATGTCGAAATTGGCGGCATCAATGAACGGGTATATTTCATCCGCAGCTTCGCGGGTGATGAAACCGTTGGTTACAAATACATTTTTCAAACCGGCCTGCCGTGCAAGTTTTGCCGTATCTGCAGCATATTCAGCAAAAACGGCCGGTTCATTATAAGTATAGGCAATGGAACGGCAGTTATGGCGCAGTGCCAGATCGACGATCTCAGCCGGTGAAAAATAACGCGGCGAGGCATTTTCCAGCGGGCCGTAGGCAGAAAGAGAATCATTCTGGCAGAATACACAACCCAAATTGCATCCCAGAGTTCCGATGGAAAAAATCCGTGTGCCCGGTAAAAAATGGTAAAGAGGTTTTTTTTCGATCGGATCGTTATGCATTGCAGCAGGATAACCGTACACAAGGGAAAAAAGTTTGCCGCCAATATTTTTTCTCACACCGCAGTAGCCGCGCTTGTCCGGGGCGATGCGGCATCGTTTGGGGCACAGCCGGCAACGGACAAAATTGTTGTCTTCAGGGTTCCACCAACGGGCGGGTGTATATTCAATAGCCATTTCATTCTTCCTGATAAAATTGCAGTTCTGAATAGAATATACTGCTGCTCTGGTGGATTTGCAAACCGAATTGAAAGTATATTTTTGCAGAAAAGCTGCAATGGATATTGTCAAGCCCTCATAATGTGCAGATCCTCAGGAACAAAGGAGCACGCATCTGTGTTTACTGTCGAAGCGGCAGGCGTTCAGCTGTGGCTGCGGAAAAGTTGAAAAAAATGGGATATACCGATGTATATGACCTTGGGGGGATTCAGGAGGCCTCCAAAAAACTTGGATCACCGATCCTGAAACAAGATCGTTGACAATACCGTGCCATTATGGAGCCTGACCGGGAAAATTACCGAAAATGCCGGTGTGCAGGATCATCTTTTTTTGCGTATTGTTTTTGGAGAAACTCCATATCGTTGCCGGAAGGCTTTCCGGAACCAGGCAAGATTGTTGAATCCTTCTTCAAAGGCCGCTGCCGATATATTTCCGCCATGACGCAGCAAACGGTCAAATACCGCCTCCAGCCGGATCGAAGTCAGCCATTGCTGAGGTGTTTCTGAATAATAACGGCGCATTGCACGGCACAGATGTTCCTGTGTATGACCTGCAAGTTCTATAAAACGCTTCAAGCCGATGCGGTAGTTGTCAGGTTCCCGCATGGCAGTTCGGGCATTACGGAGCCAGTCCGGAGCCGAATCGGCGGAAAATCCGCTGGAACTTATCATCATCAGCAGTATATTTTCCAGTACAAGCCTTAAACGCGCCTTTTTCAATATTTCATTTTCGCAATGAAATATTTCCTGCATTTCCTCAAGCAGAGCCTGCTGTCTGAAATTCGGTACGGGGAAAATGTGCTGCACACAATCTTCCAGCGCAGTCGGACTTTCTCCGGCAATATACCGGAAAAGTCTGCGGACTTCATCTGACAGAACATTGCAGTTCAGGATCTCTGCCTTTGCACACTCCGGAATGCAATGCAGTTCATGTGAATCCTCCGGGTTGAGAAAACATATCGTTCCGGTCGGACAAATATATGCTTTGCCATTGAAAATATGTTTCAGCGTTCCCTGTGAAACAATGAAAAATTCACAGAAATCGTGATCATGAAGCGGATAAAAGCTCCCCGGAGTAAAAACTGAATGGTGAAAAAAATAAAAATTCTGCTGCAATTTTTGATTGATCGGAACGCGGATCATATTTTTTACCTTGAAATAGTTTTATATCAATATAGCATCCTTTTTTCAAAATACCAGTTTTTTTTTATAAAAATAATGATATATTACCATGTAGTGGAACAGTTGTATATGATAAAAATACGGAGTTTGGAAAAAATGTCAAAAATCGATCTTTCCGGAATTTGGAGTCTGTCCTGCAGTAAAGAGGGGGTTCGCCCCATACCGGCAACGATCCCCGGCGAAAACTGCTCTGCGCTGATCGCAGAAGGGATAGTCCCGGAGCCTTATATCGGACTTAATGAAAAAGAGATCCAATGGGTCCGTGATTATGATTGGACATGGACGCGCAAGTTTGAAGTCAATGCACAGTTCATGACGCAGGAACGCATTTGGCTGAATATCGATTCCCTTGATACTGCAGGCGAGATCAGAATAAATGGAAAACTTGCCGCGTCCGGCAGAAATATGTTCAGCCGGCTCCGGCAGGATGTGAAGGATTTTCTGCATGAAGGTGAAAATACTATCGAAGTATTTATTACCGCTGTCGATAAATATGTTGCCAAAGAGGCTGAAAAACTTACAATCCCGATAGGGATCACTCCCGGTTACGGTCGGTGTGTCGGCAATATCAATCTGATACGCAAGATCCAGAGTCAGGGCGGTTGGGATTGGGGAGCCTGTATCCCCGTCAGCGGGATGTACGGTAATGTT
>JAFVRT010000352.1 GCA_017504125.1 Lentisphaeria bacterium | reverse complement strand
CCCGTTCACGCCGTTCACGCTTCGGACCGATATCGGTGATCTTGATTTCCTGGCCTTCCACCATGTTGTTTTTGACCTGTATCAGAACACGCTCCTCGGAGTTCCCGCGGATCTTGGCTTTTTCATGTTCCAATTGTTTGTATGTAAGCATAAAAGCCATAAGTCCGAAAACCACGGCCACCAACAGAAGCATTTTTTGACGCATTATAAAATCCTCCGGAAAAATCACATGTCTTTTCTATACTATACCAACATCTTACTGAAATTTCCAGTCGTAAATAAATTTTTTCCAAAAAATAATCTTCCGTCAAATTTGTAATTTTTTTGAACCGAAAAAATATTTTATGAAAAATATTGAATTTTCATCAAAAAAAATTTGCATTTTGGAAAAATATGGTGTAAATTGGATAAGAGTGGAATTATATGGAAATAATTACAACTATGCTCTCATTTTGCGGACTTGACAATTGTCTTGTGGATGCCAACGGACGCATCCGCCTGACCCAGCGTGTAGTGGAGGACTTTCTCAGAGAAGGAGCCTCTGACATTGTCATGCACGGATTGCCGGAAGGGTGCATAGCTCTTTATCCGGAATCAATATGGCGGCGTATGCGCGCTCCGGCCCTGAACAGTCCGGAACAGCTCGGTTCAAGTTTTGCAGTACGCAGTTCAATGCGCCGTTTCGGAGCCTTGACCTGCACAGAAAATATCAGCCGTCAGGGCCGCATAACCTTACCGGAACTACTGCGTGACCATGCCGGCCTCGAAGCCGGTTCAGAAGCGGTAGTGGTAGGCATTGAAATAGGTGTCGAAATCTGGGAAGCAAGCCGATTCAAACAGGAAATGGAATCCGCACGGCAACGGGAAAATCTGAAACGGGAACGGGAATTCGACCGGGAGCTTGATGGTATCTGATATGGAAAAGATCTTACGCAACATATTTTTGATCCTTCTGCTGCTGACCATGCTTCTGCTGCTGGGTTCCGGCCGCAGTGCCGGTTTGCGTACTGCGCCCTCCGAAATCGAACAGACGGCATCCGAAATTGTCAAAATAATCCCGATGGGCGACCGCAGCGAATGGAGCAAAGCCGCCAAAGAACGCCCGATGTGGCTGTTGCGGATAGCTTCTTTCTGAAAATAAAAAAACGGGGTACTGCATTTCTGCGTTCTCCGTTCTTGTTCGTCTTCACGGAAATCTGAATCCGTCCGGCACATCGACTGCCCCGGTGTACCAGGTGCCGGATATTTTCATAAAACACCTCGGCAATTACTGCAGATTACGGGGAACTATCTGAATGGAATTGAACGGAACTTTCAACAAATCAGATATCACCTGACACTTTGCCCGGAAAAGATAAAATACCGGACGGTCAAAAATATGCTCCATGGACTCAAAGTTTCCCTGCCCTTTGGCAATGACCAGATCGGAACTGTAAAGCTGCTCCATAAACTCCTTACCGGAACGGGAAAAAGAAACTCCGGCAGTACCATCTCCGGTATCTACGATCGGAGCAAAATCTATTCCTGATTCTGCGGCATCTTCTCTCAGGACATCATTTAAAACCGGCTTACCGCGAACTCCTACAACGAGTTTTTCTTTGTAAGGCTCCATGACCAGACGGTCGATGACTGCTTCACCGCAATTGTCAAGGATATAAAAAATCGATTTTGCTTCATCCATACGCTTTTTCAATTCAGCGGCAGCCTGTTTGTCATAAGGCTGATTAAGTATTGAAACGATACTGTCTTCAACCACAGCAAGGTCAAGATCCCGATTTATGCCGTAATCAATAATGTTTCCTGCAGCGGCAAAACGCAGGGCCGTATCGAAAGGATTTTCCGACTTTGCCACAGTTTCCCGTAATTTGGGCAGTAATTTCAAAGCCAGGGCGGTGGAGTTCTGTTTGATCTCCTTCATAGGATCTGCCTTGCCGCTTTCGCGGACATTTATATCTCCCCACAAGTAAGCCAGCAATTCCGGTGGAGTTCCTCCGGCGGAAGAAACTTCCACAAAACGGGAAAGCATCTCATTGGCAATGGCCTTACTTTTCTCTCCGTTATCTCCAAGTTTCTCCGACAATTCAAGTATCAGCTTGAATGTGCAGTCATAACATCTGAAATCTATTTTCACCAGACAGTCCCTTTTCAACTTTCATTAATTGTAAATCACCGGAATTCGTTTCAAACAATATTCAGCGATCAATTTTTTCATTTCCCTCTTTGGAAGCACTCATGGCAATACCAAGCAATATTCCGCACCCCACAAGCGAACTGCCTCCGTAACTTATGAGCGGCAAAGTCAACCCTGTGGGCGGCAGTAAACTCAAATTCACACCGATATGCAAAAGTGTCTGTACGCCTATCAGCACCACACTTCCGGCGATAAAAAGCCGGGCATTTTCAGATAAAGTCCTTTTTACAGCCATACCGCTCAAAGCTGCCAGCAATATCACAAAAAGTATCAATACCAGAACCGCACCGGCAAATCCTATGGTTTCGGTCAATGTCGCATAGGCTGAATCATTATACGGCAAAGGCACATAGGCATTGCTCCACAACGCCTGTCCCAGTTTGGATCCAAACCAGCCGCCTCTGGCTCCGGCAAGTTCAAGCTGCTGCAGATGCCACGACTCGTGAGGATTCAGAAAAGCTCCAAGCCTTTTAATGGCATACGGATGGCTTTTTATGAAACATACAATTGCTGCGGCTGCCATCATGATCATTCCGGCCATCCAACGCCACCGGATCCCTGAAATGAATATCACCAGCATAAAGGTTGCAATATAGATGAATGCAGTCCCGAAATCCGGTTGGATCAATATTGCTCCGGACCACAATACAGTATACCCCAGAGCGGCTGTAAATGAACTCCATTCTTTTTTGAAATTTTTTATAACAGAGATCAGCCCCAGTAAAAAAAACGCCTTGGCGATCTCTGTCGGCTGCAAGCTGAATGTCCCGTACCGGAACCAGCCGCACATACCGTTTATCCGGGTCCCGAAAAATGGAAGTATCAGCACAGCCAGCAAAAATCCCCCCGCAAAAATCATGGCATTTCTGCGAAAAAAGCTGAAAGGCAATACACTGCATAAAAGCATCAGCAATACGGCTGCGGCAAAGGATATCAACTGCCGCATCACCAGATAATAAGGAGCTGATGCTTCACTTTGAGAACTCAGGATCGTAAGCAATCCGAAGAAACTCAACAGCACCATGGCAAATATAACAGTACCGCGCAAAGAGATTTTCATTTTTTCAACTCCTGCCGTTCAAGTTCTTCGAGAGTGGATAACAGCTGAACATCCCTGCCGTCGGAAGGCGGCGATACCAGTTTGAAACTTTTGGGCATATAATTCCCGAAACGATCCAGAAGAATGGAAAATGTTCCGGGGATCCCGCGCAGCACAAGTTCATGTTCCAATTCCCACCCGCTGAGTCCATTTTGTATACCATGCCGTAATTCGACTTTCCCTGCAAGTCTGTGGACTGTTTCTGAATCGCAATGCAGCCTTTCATGACGGCTAACTATTTTCAATGGAGCTCCTTTCAGCAGCACAGGTTCAAGAGCAACGAGATGTTCCGGCTTCAGATGACGGCGCAAGGGCTGTGAAGTTTTTGCATCGAAATCGATTTTTCCCAAAAGACGGCTCAAAGTATTTTTTTCTTCATCGCTCAATTTTCCGGCCTTGCCGTCTTTGTAATGGAGATCGAAATAAAGTTCGCTCCAAACCAATACTTTACCGTTGCGGTCGAGGATCCTGCCGCGTTTGGCAGGGATATTGCGCCATGTCCGGGCAATGCGTTCTCCGCGGGCAATTATTTTTTCCCTGTCGAGCCCGGCCAGACGGCATCCTTTGACGGCACAAACGATAAATCCCGCAGCAAATACCGTAAGCAGAAATACAAAACGCGGGAGTTTCATTATATCGTTCCTTATTTCTGCACCGGCGGCGGAGGCACTTTTTTACCGGCGAACAGTACTGCCGGGATCATGAGCAGATAAAGTATTCCGGAAACCAGAAACAGTCCCTTGACTCCTCCGAAAAGCACCGCAAGGCCGCCTCCGGCAAGGGATCCGAGCATCCACCCGGTTGAGCGGGCCGTAGCCGACCACCCCAGCATCATGCTGCGGTGTTGAGCCAGAGTCACTCCGGCAAGCCATGCCTGAAACATGGGTTCCATGCCGCCTGCAACGAGCACCTGAACAAAACGCTCAGCCATAATCACTTCTGCCGCAGGAGCAAAGGAAAGCAGAATCCGCATAAGCCCGGCTATCCCGATAACCAAACATAACACTTTCAATATGGAAATCCGGCTTGCCGCATATCCGAGGATCAAACCTGAAAGCATCCCCCCGAAAGCACACATCCCGTTGATCCATCCGGTCCAGCGCAAGGCATCTCTGCTGTTTGAAACGACCTCCATGACCAACTGCGGCAGAAAAGGCCCGTCGATATCCCTGGAAAATCCCATAAGGATGAACAGAAGAAGCAGAAGTCCCCCCTTACCGAACCGGGGCATTGCCAACCCCAGGTGTCTTTTGCGTGATTTCCGCACCACCGGTTGAAAATTTTCTTTAGTAAAAAGGATCAGCACAGTACTTATACCAAGCAGGACACCGCTCCAGATGAAGGTCGTGAAAAATCCGAAATGCCGTACCATTTCCCCGCCGGCGAACTGTCCGCCCATGATACCGGCAAACATACCGGCTGAAGCTGCACCGAGAGCTATCGTCATATATTTTTGAGGAGTTGTCGTTACAATAAGCGATTGAGCCGCAGTAACAGTTCCCACCAAAGCTCCGAGAGCCAGACGGTGACAGACCATAAGTGCCGGATTGGAAATAAAAGCCATTAACGGAGTGAGTATCGCACCGCCGACAGTTGCCCGCAAAAGCATTATCCGCCGGCCGTAACGGTCGCCAAGCGTCCCCCAGATGGGAGCAAAGACGCAGAAGCTCAAGTTTCCTGCCATCGCATAAAGGGCAACATACATGGAAAGTTTCCCATTATCCGTTATATGGGCAATATCCTTGAACCAGAAGGGCATAAAGGTCATGGCAGAACAAAATGCCACCTGGGCAAAAAACTGAGCAACTGTGATCAATATCACATTTCTCAGCCAATACCGTTGTGCTTCAGGGAAAAATTCAGTCATTTTTCCTGCAGCGGGCGTATTCTTCCCGCAATTCCCGCACTTTTGCAAAAACATCCGGTGCGGCAGTTATTTCAGTTACCATGGCAAGAACTTGTGCTCCGGCGGCAAGCAATTCCCCGAACCGGTGAAGTTTTATACCGCCCATTACAGAAAATGGCAGATCGACTTTGGAAGTCACATCGGCGATCATCTGCAGCCCGACGGCTCCGCAGCTCACACTTTTGGTTTGAGTAGGATAAATCGGCCCGACATTGATGTAATCGGCTCCGGAGTCGCGTGCTGCAACAGCCTCAGGAACATTATGAGTGGAACTTCCGATAAAAAGTTCAGGGGCAATGGCTCTTGCCGCCTCCAGCGGCATATCATCCTGTCCCAGATGCACTCCGTCGGCTCCGGCAGCCAAAGCGACATCGATACGATCATCTATCATAAGCAATACGCCGTAACGGTCAGCGATGGGACGGCATTGCCGTGCAAGTTCGTAAAGATACCTGTCGCCCCGGTTTTTTTCCCGGAGCTGAATGATCTTCACGCCTCCTTCTGCGGCGGCAGCAAATATTTCCACAGGCGAACGCCCCAGGCAGAACTCCGATGATATTACAGAATATATATCTGCATTGCGGAAAATCGCCAATTTTTCACTGCGTGTTCTCATTTTTCCTCCGTTACAATATCATCAAGGGCACTCCATGCCAGATTACCGCCTTGTGAACAACTGCATTTCTTTTTATTGCGGTTACCGCCGCATACCGGACAAAGCCCCTGACACTCCCCGCTGCACAAAGGATTCATGGGAAGACCAATAAGCAGTTCGTCCCGGATATCGGATGAAATATCCATTTCTTCCTCATGG
>JAFVRT010000351.1 GCA_017504125.1 Lentisphaeria bacterium | reverse complement strand
TCCAGCAGTTCCTGATATTTTTCGTAAATACGGGCGGTCCTGGTGTCAAAATCGTTGGTGCTTTCCCGCTGGGCCTGCAAGGGATCCACAAGATGATTTTTCCAGTTGCTGATCCGGCTGAAGGCTCCGCCGATGGGGAAATTGCTGCTGGAATATCCGAGATTACCGCAAGCCTGCTTGAAAATTCCCTGCTGATCGGATTCGTCAGCGATCGTGAAGCTCGGCAGATAACCCAATTTTGTGATGTTGCGCCGCAGCAGACGGATGCAAAAACTGTGGAATGTACCTAATGTAACTTTTTCCGCCAGTTTAGGATCGATCATTGAAGCAAGGCGTTCCCGCATTTCAGCAGCGGCCTTATTGGTGAAGGTCAAGCCGAGGATATGTTCCGGCATGATGCCGCGGCTCAGCATATAAGCTATACGGCAGGTGATCACCCTGGTTTTTCCGGTACCGGCTCCGGCGAGAACGAGAACAGGACCTTCCAGAGTCCTTACTGCTTCTGCCTGTTCCGGATTCAGACCGGTCAAAATTTTTTCAGATTCCATACAACAGCATATTTCTTTAATTATATATTGGTATTATCTGTAAAATATAGCATGGAAACGGAGCTTTTCCAAATATTGCAGACGAAAAAAAGAGAAAAAATTTCTCCGGTACGGCAAATTTTTCCGTACCGGAGAAATCTGAGTTTGAACAACTATGATTATTTCAGCAGTTCAAGAGCATTTTTGATCATGGTTTCACCGACTGTACGATCCGCCAGACCGCGGGAAGGACTGGTTTCATATCCGCCGTTGCCGTAATTTCCCGGCAGACCGACATAACCGATCTCTCCCATTCCGAGGGCTGCCAGAATGGTCTTGGGATATTTTGAACCTTTGCGGATCGCATGTCCGATTTCAACAAAAGGTTCAGCCGGAAGCGAAACTATAGCCAGTTCTTTGCCGATAGTGATGGCGATCTGGGTTTCGATGCGTTTTTCGGTGATGGGATTTTCCCGGCAGCCGATAGCGCGTTCCGCAAAGAATTTCTTCACGAATGGAACTCCGCGGGCAATGTCTTCGCTGGTGAAGTCACGGCCGGCTTCCATTACAGCATCTTTGTTTTCTTCGTAGACCTTTTTGGCCTCGGCGTATTCTTCATCAGTAAGCTGCAGATAGGGAGCATCAAAATCGCTGCGTTTGCAGGTGATTGCGGTATCTTCCACTTTTTGCATCCTGTACAAAGCAGCAAGGATCACATTGGCATAACCTTTGCCGATGCGCTTGGCTTCAGCGTAACTGGTTTGGTCTGCGGGAGATGTAACATCAAAGTGATTTATATTTCCCTGAGGCGCGATAATGGTCATAACCGGAATATCGTAACCGAAGGCATTCTGGATCTCAACTTCCATGCGGCCTGGCCAGTCGGCTGAAACGATATCTCCGCCAATTGTGTCAGTATGATTGGAAATATTCGCCATAAGCATGACACTTCTTCCGTCCTGACGGATCTCTGTCAGGATTATCAGCGGATCAGTTCCGCCTTCGGGATGATCAATGTCAGGATTGAGTTTGCCGGGATTGGTGAGTGTTTTACCGTTTTTCATGATATAACGGCGGTTGAATGCCAGAGTGGTACATTCGGTGGTAGCGGTGTAAAGTTCTGCCTCGGCCAGAGAGTCGTAGGCCTTTTCCAGTGAAGCAAGGGTCTTGCAGACAACATCTTCGATATATGCCGGATCACACGCGTTATCATCTCCGAATACAGGAGAGATAAACGGTCCGGTATGAGTATGGGTGGCACAGAAAAGAACTTTGCCGTAAAGCGGGGAATTTGCTTCAGCCATACGCTTTTCGATGCCGCGGATGAATTTGGCGGGGAAAAGACAGAGGTCATAGGAAACAACAGCACATAATTCTGAGCCGCTGCGGAATACTGCAGTCTTTATGGCAAGACGGTCATAAAAACCACGGTTAGGACGCAAATTGAAGTAACCGCACAAAGCAAGACCGCGTTTTGGGGTGATGTCTTCTTTGGCAAAACCGAATTCAAAATTACTCATGATAATGACTCCTTGTGATATGTCAGACAAAAATTTGTTTATATCCGAAAAATATCACTGCTGCGATCAAAAGCGGCAGTGCGATACGAAAATACCATTTCAAAAAAACGGGAAACTTCAAACCGGTCCCGGCATTGGCTTCAGTTATGAAACCCTTCCACCCCCAGCCGTATTTCAGGGAACAGAACAATGCCATGAAAAAAGCTCCGACAGGAAGCAGATTCTGGCTCATGATGAAATCCTCAAGGTCAAGTATGGTGGAACCTTTGCCCATGGGTTGGATCTCTGACCAGATGTTGAAACCGAAAACGCAGGGTAACGCACATACTGCAACC
>JAFVRT010000350.1 GCA_017504125.1 Lentisphaeria bacterium | reverse complement strand
GGTATGCAGCAGTAAAAAAGGAATTTTTTTTGAATTTTGATTCTGCGTGAAATGTGCTTGACAAATAAATAAAGCCGTGCTATATTATCAAAATACAATTTTTATAAGGAGAACGCGTATCATGGAGTTTGCTGGAAGAACCGCGATGATTACCGGAGGCGGTTCCGGAATGGGGTTGCTCTCAGGGGAAAAACTTGCTGCACAGGGGGCGAATGTCGCTTTGCTGGATGTGACTGAAGAAGCTCTGACTGCCGCAGAAGCAAAAATCAAGGCTGCCGGCGGAAATGTTTTGACTCTCAAAGTGGATATCCGCAAATATTCTGAAGTCGAAGCTGCAGAAAAAAGGATCTTGGATACTTTCGGTTCTCTGGATATACTTATAAATGCTGCAGGGGGCATGTCCGGACGCTGCTGCAACTGCAACGTGAGTTTTGAAAAACTTCCCGTTGAAGTCATTGACTGGGGACTTGATGTGAATTTGCGCGGTGCGATCTATTGCTGCCGTGCCGTCCTTGCCGGCATGATGGAACGGAAACGGGGGGTTATAATCAATTTCGGTTCCGTAACAGGTGAAGAAGGCGGCGCAGGTGCATCGTTGGATTACTCCGCTGAAAAAAGTGCCATGAATGGCATGACCAAATCTTTGGCTATTCTCGGAGCTCCACATAATGTGCGTTCCTGCTGTGTTATTCCCGGTCCGGTGCTGACCCGTCCCGGTATGGCAAACATGAGGACTCTGCTCGGCAGAGCGGCAGAAGTTGAAGAACTGGTGGATTTTATTCTCTATCTCTGCTCTGACAAAGCTGCTTTTATTACCGGTTCTTCCCATGTTATCGACGGCGGCCATTTACTGGTTCGTTGAAACAGGAGGCATGTGTCATGTTGAAAAGATCATTCCTCAACCGGCAGGAACCGGCAGTTGCCATGCTTTACCGGCCGCTTTCCGCAGGGGAAGCCGTCGCCGGGGCTTTGTCTGCCGAATATGACGGCGCAGACGGTATTGCCATTGAAATTTCCGCTATGCCGGAAAATGAACGGAGTGTGGAGGTTTTCAGAAAAATAATCGATTCTGTTCAACTGCCTTTTATGTTTATTGACTATCGCAACGATGTGATTTGCGGCGCAGATGATGATAAAAGGCAGGAGTTCCTGCTTATGGCTGCTGATGCCGGGGCGGATGTGATCGATGTCATGGGGGATCTTTATGCACCTGCTCCGCGGGAGCTCGCAACCGACTGTGCGGCAATCGCCAAACAGAAAAAATTGATAGAGCAGATCCATGCCAGAGGAAGTTTTGCATTGATGTCTTCACATGCCGCAAATGAGTTTGTGCCGCCTGAAGATGTCCTTGCCATGATGCAGGAACAAAGTTCACGGGGAGCAGATATACTTAAAGTCGTAACAGCAGTCAACAGTGAAGATGAATTTCAGGAGGCGATCCGTACTCTGCTGCTGCTGAACCGGGAACTTGACAAGCCTTTTATTTATCTCGGTGTCGGCAAATTCGGCAGAATGATCCGCTACATCGGACCCAAATTCGGCGCTGCCGTTACCTTTGGTGTTCATGATTATGATGAAAAAGGCATCTATGTCCAGCAGCCGTCGATCAAGTCGTTCCGTCAGGTCCTTGACAATCTGAAGTGGGATATCAGAAACTGCTGAGAGATCTCTTTTTCAGCCGCTTTATTTTATGCCTGATCCCATTTCAAAAGCACGCTCCGGAAATGAGGTTGCATCGATCTCGCCTTTTTCATAAACTCCAGGAACACAGATCATGCCGTCAACTGTTGAGTTTTCACAACAGGCGGCAAAGCCTTTCAGGGCTTCGATGGTTCCGGTGAAGTTTTCTGTGACTGTATCGGCCATGGTCATGATAAAATAAAAGTGATTATTTTTGATTTCCGGATAATACATGACGCTGCGGTCGATAAGAGTTTTCAACTGGGCGCACATGGTGTAAAAGTACACCGGCGTTGCAAGTACTGTCACATCGGCTCTCAGGATTTTTTCACCGATGGTTACGGCGTCGTCGTTGTGGGGACAATGACCGTTACGACAGGAATAGCAGCCTGTACAGAAATGCAGCTGCTTATCACCAAGCCAGATTTTTTCCACCTGATTTCCGCTTTGTGCCGCTCCGGCGGCGAAATGGTCGCACAATGTATCGGAGTTTCCGCCTTTTCTGGGAGAACCTGAAATTATCAATACTTTTTTATTCATTTCTGATAAAACAATTTACACATTTTTACAAATTTTTCCACCGGAACTTTATCCGGCCGTTCATTGGCTGGTATCTCCATGGCTTCAAGGACGCTCTGGACTTTTTCCTTCGGGAATCCGTTACACAGAACTTTGCCCATTTGCTTTCTGCGCTGATTGAAAAGCAGACGGACTATCATGGAAAGATGTTTTTTGTCGTCTTCATTCAATTCATAGCGGTCATGGAGCGTAAAAGAAACCAGAGCCGAATCCACTTCCGGCGGCGGATAAAACACTTCAGGAGGGACGGTTTTTTCCAGAATCACATCGTAAAGACTCTGGGTGCTCACAGTCAATGCGCCATAGGATTTACGATCGCACGGAGAGGCAAGGCGTTCCCCCATTTCCTTTTGGAGCATGAAAAGCATGTAAGACGGAGCGTTCTGCAGCTGAAGAAGTTTTGCAATGAATACCGTACTTATGGCGTAAGGCAGGTTTGCCACGCAGCGGAATCGGGTACCTTCAGGGAAAAGTTCGCTGTAATCCACTCTGCAGGCATCAGCTTCAATGAGCCTGAGATTTTCCGCTCCGGCAAAGCGTTGGCGCAAATGTTCAGCGATACGGTGATCGTATTCGACTGCGGTTATTTTTGCTCCTGTTGCGACCAGCAGTTCGGTCAAAGCTCCGAATCCGGGACCGACTTCGAGGATATGTTCATCTTTTTTCAGATCGGCTTTGCGGACGATCCACTCCAGCAGATTATGGTCGAGCAGAAAATTCTGTCCCAACCCCCGGCCGGGGCGCATGCCGCAACGCTCCAGCTGTTTCATGAGTTCCTGTTTATTCATCAGTGTTTGTGTCCGCAGCATGAGCTGGCGCATCCGCAGCCGGAAGCCGCAGCTCCGGGACAGAGTGCCTGATTGGGGCATGAATTACTGTTTGACCGTCCGACACTTATGCGGTTTGGGGCAGCGGTAACTTCTGTGCTTCCGCATGCCGGACATTCTGCTTGTTCGCTGCGGTTTTTGAGCAAAGTTTCAAAAGTTTTTCCGCATTTTGAACATGTGAAGTTGAAAATAGGCATGATTTATTCTTTCCTGAAAGGAGTTTTTCTGTAACTTTATATCAGCGGAACCCCGTTTTGTCCGCAATATGGATGGTATTTTTCCGCCAGCTCTTTTTTCTCTGTCCCAGAAGAAAAACATTGCCGCGGTTGTCGATTTGGATAAGTGATTCCTTTAACGCCGGAGTACTCAACAATGCATAGGAACCGTTCCGGTTGCTTGGACGCAAACGGTTTGGTGTAATAGTTCTGGCTTCTTCGATACCTTCCGGCATCCTGAACATGGCAATTTTTGCTTTTGAGGCCAGTCCGACATAAAAGAACTTTGAATTGGAATCAAAAGTGAAAAAACCGGCACACAGATTTTTCAGCTTTCGGAATTTATTGCCGTAGAAGTACCAGAGCGGTTTTTCTGAAGCTCCGATCATGCATATTGCCGGAAGAACAGGGTCGATGATCATGGCTTTGAGCGGAGAATCGAAATCTTCCGGAGCCTTAAAAATTTTTCCCGTTGATGCATAAGAACCATTCCGTTTTTTGAACAGCTCCAAGCCGCTCCGGTCAAAAGCCGCTAACAGACCGGATGTACTGCAGACCCTGGGGGAGCGGAGTTTGGTCGGGATATTGGTGATACTGCCGGACAGGTCGTTAAGATCGGCGATATAAAGATCTGACGAATCGTGTACGGTGAAAACTACTTTGTCACCGAGAATGGTAAAAGAGGAAACCGCACCGTCAGTCGAGTCAGCCGCATCAGAAATTTTTTTGGTCTTCAAGTCGATTTTTACGATGCCGTCTATGGTTTTGAAATGGTGGGACTTGTGGCGTATCGCCAGTATGAAGCCCGGGGCTGTATCCGCGAATTGAAGATCGGTCAGAAGCAATTCCGGTATTTCAAAGCCTCCGGCCAGCCGTTTTTCAGGAATGTTGAACAGCAGAAATCTGGATGAATTCGGTTTGTTTTCACCTCCGATACGCTCAGAGATCACGGCCAGACTGCCGTCAGAAGAAAGGGCTGCTCCGGTCAGATCTGCGACTCCTATTGCACTTGACGAAAGTTTCGACGGACGCCATATAAAACCGGTATTGGATGACGAAAATCTGGCAGCAAGACAAGTTTGAGTTTTTTTCCCCGCCGTTGAAGCCGCAGGCATGGGAAAACTGGAAAATTCTCCGGTAGGGACAACTTTGGGGCGTTCTTCGGCAAAGGATGTCATGATCATCGGAGGAGCGAACTTGTTAAAAACCGGACCCGCTTTTTTGCCGGGAGCACCGTAAACAGTTATATTCACGCACACAAAGGACAACATAATCAGATATTTTATCATTTCTGTTCTCCGATAAGAGATTTGCCGGTGGCGAAACCATTCAACTGACCGCAGGCCACCAGTTTGCCCCGGTCATTGCGTACTTCGACAGAATAAACTCCAGTCATACGCCCGCGGTTGAGTTCTCTTGCTGATGCCGTAAGTTTCGTGCCGTCTCCGGGACGGAGAAAAGTCAGGTTGCAGCATTGGGTCACCATTCCGTTGTTTTCGGCATTGGCAGCTCCGGCAAAAGCCAAATCAGCCAGGGTGAAGATTGCTCCTCCCTGAACGACATTATTGCCGTTCAGCACCTGCGGCGTGATGATAAGTTCTGCCTCGGCATAACCCGGTTCAACTCTGGTCAGGCGCATATTGTTTGCCGCTGCAAAACGGTCAAATGTATTGATGAATTCTTTTATTTTTTCAGAAATCATGGCACGAAACTCCTTCTGTTTATAATTTACTATGCAAAGTATATTTTTTCAAGAAAAAAAACACAAAAACGGTCAACTTTATCAGGTTGCAAATTTTATGCAGCAGTGCTATATTAACCGGATCGCCGGTTGTATTTGTTCATTTGAAAAGAAAATATATTATGGACTGGAATGATTCTGTTTTTTCTCCGCCTGAATCCAGCGATCCTTACGGATATGTGGGGTGGAGTTATGATATCGATACAGCAATGCTTGAAGATGCTTACCGGCACGGAGTATTTCCATGGCCGGAAGGTGAAAAAGAGATATTGTGGTTCTCTCCCCCTGAGAGGGGCGGAGTGGAAACCGGAAAATTTCATATCCCGCACGGTACTGAGCGGGAGTTGAAAAAAAAGAAGTGGCATCTGGAGATCGATACCGTGTTCGATCAGGTCATCGATGAATGTGCGGCATCTTTCCGCCCCGGCCAGCCGGGAACATGGATAACTTCTGCCATGCGCCGGGGATACAAAGAATTTCACAGGGCGGGATGGGCTCACAGTTTTGAAACATTCGACGAAGAAAATAATCTTGTCGGAGGATTGTACGGCGTGCTCGTCGGGGCTGTATTTTGCGGAGAGAGCATGTTTTTCAAAGAAAGCGGAGCATCTAAATTTGCTTTGGCCAATATGTTTTCCGTGTTGCGTGACTCCGGAGTGGAATTTGTAGATACCCAGATGATAACTCCAACCCTTGCCATGTTTGGAGCTGTTGAGATAAGCCGGAGCGATTATTGGAAAAAACTCTGCAGCTTGCGCGACAGGGATATAAAAATAAAAAACACATAATGATTGGTAATGGCATTGAAAAAAAGCTGTTGTTGCTGTATATTAAACATTACTTTTTTCTGACATATAATTTCGACAGAAAGGGGAAGTTATGAAAAAAATATTGATGTGTTGTTGGGCTCTCGGAATGGTTTTGCCTCTTATGGCATTCAAGAGTAAAGAGATCAAACTTGAGAGCGGAACCTACCTGATGGTCGAAAGCGATCAGTTGATACTGTATGTCGGTCGCCTCGGAGGCCGTTTGAGCCGACTTTATTACAAGCCTGCCAAACAGGAGTTGGTGAATGTTGCCGGAAGGGCTGCTTTTACCGAAATGGATTGGGAAAAAAGCGGGACATACGACTTTTTATACAGACGGGGTTTTTCAGTTATGGGCGAACAGCAGGGCAATAAGTATATTGTTACCTGCCGCGGACACCATATGGGCGGCGGATTGAATTTTCTGGTCGTTACCAAGCGTTACATTATTGAAAAAGGTTCTCCGGTGCTGACCGTGGAGTATGATTTCCACAATCAGGATGCCGCTATGACCAAAGTGCGTTATAATTTGCAGGTCCATACCGGTCTGACTCTGGTCGGATGCGGTAATCCGGACTACTATATGCCCGGAACAAACGGTATCAAGAAGGGAAATTATTGGCTTCACAATCCCGCTCGCGGCTGGATGGGAACGGTTGCGAAAAACGGCAACGGCATGGCTGTTACCATGAGTTTTCCGGAGTTGTATAACTTCTTGATC
>JAFVRT010000349.1 GCA_017504125.1 Lentisphaeria bacterium | reverse complement strand
TGGCTGTTCTTGACGATTTGGTACTGGCTGCACTCGATGCGCCGGTGAAGGCTAATTTTGATGCTCTCTATAACCTGCTTTCAAAGGAAGCAGAAGTTCCTGCCGAAGCTGGAAATGTACTCAATACTCTCTGGGAGGGACTGATTGCAGAACTCAATCCCGAAGCTGCGGTTTTCTGCTTCAAAGCAGCTGCACTCGTTCTGCCGGAATCTGAACTTTTCCGCAAGGTGCTGGTGAATTCAGCCACTACTCTGCTGCCTCCCTATCTCGGCCGTCCCCCGATCATGCGTGCCATCGGAGTTCGGAACGATAAGCTCAATATCCAGGAGATCGCCGCCCGCTGGGCGAAACTCCAGCAGCTCAAAAACGGTACTATCGTTTTTCTGCCCGGAAATAAACGCTGGGGCGTTATCGGAACCATCGACAACATCAACGGAACAGTTATCATCAATGCCTTCTCTGGCATCGGCGTGAACAGCGCAACTCCGCTTGAAACAGTTCTCAAAGAAGCGGTTCTTCTTGCTCCCGGCCCCGAACTCAACAAACTGGTTTCCACTACCGGAAATATGCCGACATGCGCCGGGTTCCAGACCATTGTCAAACGCCGCGCCATTCTGCCGGTGGATGACGAAACTCTCAAAGAAATGGCCATGGCAGGATGTGCCAGAAATATGAATCCCGCAGCTTTTGCCCAGTACTGGCAGTGCGACGAAGCATCTGCCAATACTGTCGCAGTACGCACCGGAAGCGGTGAAAGGCGTTCCTGCAACGGACGCAGCCTGCAGGAGATCACCAATCTGCTTGCAGCAGAAGCCGCCGCCGGAGATAACGCGAAATTCAGCGATGAGGATTGTGCTCTCTTTGAAAAGTTTTTTACCCAGCTCAAGCCGGAAACTGCCAAACGCGATGCCAAACTGCTGGCTGTTGCCGTCGCCGGTATCGCTTCACGCATGACTCCTGAAAATCTGGAAAAAACAATTGCTCCGCTGCAGAATAAAGCAACTTTCTGGCCTGCAACTCCTGCCAAGGCTTCATACGATGTTCTTTCAGTTTGGGGTGATATCCCGGCCAAGAGTCTGGAAGATCTTGCTGCTGCCACCGCGATCGGTTTTGATGAAGAATACCTCGCTGACTGCGCTCAGGTACTGCCACTTAAAGCTCTCAACAGCATCTGCCCCAGAATCGATTACGATCTGCTCTTTGATGTGGCTGTCAAACTCCGCAGATGCAGCAGCGATCTCTTGCTCTGGATCTGGAAAAACCGTAAAAAACACAAACATGACGATCTGCTTTCGCTGGTCAATATCGAAAATGTCTGCCGTTCTTTGAATGTTACCGAAGAACCTCCCCGGATTTGGAATGCTTCATTGCGTGAACTCCGTACAGCCTTGATGGATAAAAGCGATTTCCAGCAGTTCCTGTTGGAAAATTGTTCCGGTGTTGAGGAGTTTTCCATCGTGCTTCAAGGTGCGATCTTCCTCGGCCCCCGTGACCGTCAGAGTCTGCTGGCCAAGATGGCCCGTAATTCAGAAGTTCTCCGCGAATATCTGGAAAATGGTGCTGCTCACAAACTTATCAATGCTAACGCCAAAAAAGAGGATTCTCTTTCGGCCCCCAAAGAAACTGCCGAATTTACCAGTGCTCTTTCACGCCAGCGTATGCAGGATGAACTTGATGATCTCATCAATGTCCAGATCCCCGAAAACCGGGAAGCTCTCAAAACTGCCCGCGCTCATGGTGACTTCCGGGAAAATGCCGAATTCGATGCCGCCAAGGAACGCCGCAACTTTTTGCGCCGCCGCCGCGAAGAACTGGAACACGATCTGGGAACGATCCAGGCCATGCTGATGAAAGATGTCGCAGTGGATAAAACTGCTGTCATCGGATGTGTGGTTGATGTTGAGTTTTCCGATACCGGAAAAGACACCTACTATCTGTTGGGCGCACGCGACGGTGATCCGGATAAAAAATATCTTTCCTACCGTTCAAGACTCGGCGCAGCGATCCTCGGTCATACTGTCGGGGACAATTTCGCTGTCCCCGGCGACCGGAAATGCAAACTTTGCGCTGTGAAAGCTCTGCCGGCTGAACTCATTGCGGAGCTTGATGCTTGACAGAACTGATAAACAGTATATATTTTCCCGCTTCAGTTCCAAGATACCGTCACGCTGCTTTGTGGCGGTGTCTTGAAACTTACGATGACGCAGAACTTCTTCCTGCCCACGGCAGAATAAAGATCGTCCGTTACCGTATCAAAGCTGCAGCAGATAGAGCAAGAGGCAAAAAGATCATTTTCTTTTCCGATCTTCACTATTCCGGAAAGGAGAAGGAGCTTGTGCTTGAACTTGCCGGAAAAATAAAGCAGCTTTCACCGGATCTGATACTTTGCGGCGGTGATTTTACGGCCAATGCTGCGGAGTTGAAAGAGCTGCCGGAGTGTCTTGAGATCCTTGCCGGGTGTTCTCCCTTGTGTATAACTGTTCCCGGTAACTGGGAACGGGGAAAAGAATGGCTGGATCAGAAGTTCTGGCACAGTTTTTTTGCCGGAAGCCGTTGGCACTATCTCTGTAATGAATCCATGCCTGTTGAGGACTGGGGCTGGGTGTACGGGAGTGATGATAATTCGCGGGGAAATCCTGATGTGTTGGAACTTCCCCCGGAAAAAAGACAGAATATTCTGCTTGTGCATCGTCCTGATACTGTCGTATATCTGGATTGGGAACGCAAAATCAACGATTTTCATCTGGCTGTCTGCGGACATACCCACGGCGGACAGATCAGATTGCCTTTTATCGGAGCATTGACAGCTCCCAGTTTTTACCGTACCCGGTTTACCGGAGGCGTTTTTGCAAGAAATGACAGCGATTGCAGAATGATAGTTTCCACCGGAGTGCATCACGCTTCGTTTCCGTGGCGATTCAACTGCCGGCGGGAAGTCATACTTTTAGAATTTCAATAAAACGATTTTTAATTGCGGACTCTTATGAACGGAATACTTGAAAAGTTGAAAGCACGGCAGAGCTGCTGCTGGAAAAATCCCGATTACGGGAAAAATACAGATAAACTATGCTATTCTCTGAAGGATATTTATGATGCTGAAGCCAGACTTTGCCGTTTTGCTCCGCTGCTGGCGGAACTCTTTGAGGAAGCCGCTGTACAGTACGGTATCATCGAATCAGGATTGCTGGAGATCCCCGCTCTTAAAGAAAAATTACTCCCCGGAGCCGATATGCTGCTTAAAGCCGATCATGATCTGCCGGTGGCAGGTTCCATCAAGGCACGCGGGGGGATCTATAATGTGCTGTGTTTTGCCGAGCAGATCTGCTTTGAACGCAACTTGCTGACACCGGCAGAAAATTACCGCAAGCTGGCTTTGCCGGAAATCAAAAAGATCTTCGGCAGTTATACCGTTTCTGTCGGCAGTACCGGAAACCTCGGATTGAGTATCGGAACCATTTCTGCCGCATTGGGATTCAAAGCCAGAGTCCACATGTCAAGCGATGCAAAAGAGTGGAAAAAAGTTCTGCTCCGTTCCCGCGGCGTGGAGGTCATCGAATATGATGGCGACTATTCATCTGCTGTAGCTGAAGGGCGTGCAGAAGCAGAATCCGATCCTTATTCTTTCTTTGTGGACGATGAAAATTCCCATGAACTCTTTCTGGGATATTCGGTGGCAGCTTTGCGGCTGAAAGAGCAGTTGAAACTGCGGAAGATTTTCCCTGACAGGGAGCATCCGCTTTTTATCTATCTTCCCTGCGGTGTGGGCGGGGCTCCCGGCGGGGTGTGTTTCGGTTTGAAAATGCTTTTCGGAGATGCCGTCCATTGTTTCTTTGCCGAACCGGTCAATGCTCCATGCATGACTCTGGGGCTGCTTACCGGAAAGCATGACGGTATCAGCGTATATGATATAGGACTTGACAACCGTACTCTTGCCGACGGATTGGCTGTAGGCAGACCGTCAGCTTTTGTGGGAAAACTTATGATGCCGCTGTTGGCCGGTGCATATACCGTGGAAGATTCTGCGCTTACAGAACTGCAGAATCTTGCCCGTGAACTGGAAGGACTGAAAATAGAGCCTTCTGCAGCAGCCGGTTTTACCGGTCCGCGTATGGTTCTGGATTCAGGATTCTGTCAGGATAACGGCATAAGACCGGAAAACATCTGCCACATCCTCTGGACTACCGGCGGCAGGTATCTGCCGGAATGATAAGGAAAAAATAACCGCAGAAATTGATGTTTTCAGAAAGAAAACTCCCCGGAGTCTTAAACTTCCGGGGAGCTTTTTTCTGATTGGATTGACTTACTTGACGGTCATATTCTTTTCCGCATAAAGTCCGCTGTTCACATGGATGATCCGGCATTTCCAGACACCGGAATTGTCATTGTGGGCAAGCTGGAACTTCATACTGCCGCTATTGGCGGGGAATCTGCCGGTACGGGAATATACTTTGGCGATCTTGCCGTCAGGAGCAATAAGTTCCAAACGGAAGATCTGCGCTCCGGCAGAACCTTTGACATTGAATCTTGCTTCGATCTCTCTGCCGCGGAAAACTGTTCCCGGAACAGCAAGCTGCACTCCGGCAGCTTTTTTGCTCTGGATGGCAAACACCTGACCATCTCCGGGGATAAGATTTACCTTTATGGTATCATTATATCCCAGATATTTACCTTTGCGGACATCGTAAATATGTCCTTTGACAGCAAGTTTCACCGTCAGGGCTTTGGCAAACTTTTTGTCAAAGCGCATGGGGAACTTGCCGTCAGGAGCTGTACGCTGATGTTTCAGGATCCCGAAAACATAATTTTCTCCGTCCTGACGCAGCATGGTGGCACAGGGGTAAAGTTTTCCGCTTCCGGTTTCAGTTACGATACTGGTGCGGCTGACTTTGGCTTCGGCGAAAATGCCGCCCATAAGTTTGCGCATATTGTCACAGAAAAGAGCTGCTCCGGATTTTACAGAAAATTCTTCGCCGCCCACACCGCCGAGGCTGATATCCTGATAACCGCTCAAAAGCACATTGAGCAGTATGGCCTGTCCTTTGCCGCAGCGGTTGACGAAGAAGGCTTTGCCGCCGCCCAGACTTACCGCATTTGAGGCGGCAAGTTTGTTTTCACCGATACGGAATTCACCGGAAACAGCAGGGATACTGCCGTGAGCCTTGCTCTGCAAAACCGTTCCGGAAACGGCCAAAGTACTGGCGGCTCTGGAAATTCCGAAAAGTTTTTCCACTCCGGCACTTCTGACCTTCAGACCGTGTTCGTTGAACCAGCCGGGAGCAAAGTCGGCTACGACAGTACCGCCGGCAGCAACGAATTTCTGCAGATTGGCAACCGCTTTGTCTGAAAGCGAAATTGCCGCAGGCAGAACGACTACTTTAGCCTTGGGAACTTCTTTGTCAAGAACATCGTAGGGCAGATAGAAGTAGTTCAATTTCAGATCTTCCAGCAATGCGGCCCAGCCGGTCTGACTGTTGTGCCATGTTCCGGCTCCGATACCGCCCATGGCAGCGAAAAGAGAACTTTGAGAATAGAGCACCGCGATATCCCGTCCGACCTCTTTTGCATTCAGGATCATACGGTCTATTCCGCCGCGGAGTTCGTT
>JAFVRT010000348.1 GCA_017504125.1 Lentisphaeria bacterium | reverse complement strand
CGCAGATTGAAGCCGATCATTACAGTTTTACCGGTTTTTTCAGCGGTGGCAATGATGCGGCGGCAGCCCTTGACGCTGGTGGCAAGAGGTTTGTCGATAAGCACATTGACTCCGGCTTCCAGAGCTTCGACGGCACACTCCTCATGATAGAAGTCAGGAGTGGTGATGACCACAGCATCAAGCTGTTCATTTTTGACCATTTCGGTGATATTTGAATAAAAATTCGGGGTGATATTCAATTTTTCCGCCGCAGTTGTCATGCGGATCGGATTGGTGTCGCACATGGCGGCGACAACAGCATCTTTGCGGCTGCAGATCATGGTACTGAAGGCACTGAGTCCGCGGGAACCGACTCCAACCACACCGAATTGAACTTTCTTTTCCATAATATTGATTCCTTATTTATTTTCAGGTATTGTATTTATTACCATCCGCTGCTGAGGGCTGTGCCTTCAAGATGCGCGGTATCGTTCCAGCACAAAAGCTGCCATTTACCGGTGTCATGAAAATATCTGAATCCGCAGATACAGGTGTTGTCGGTCCTTATCATGCGGACATGACACTCCGGATCACACATTATATTTCTGAAGATCGCACGGAGCACACCGCCGTGAGTAACACAGAGAACTGTTTTACCGGGATAAAGAGAGATGATATTTTCCATCACACTTCCGGCACGGTCATGAAACTGACGGCGGCTTTCGCCCCCGGAAACTCCGGCATCCATGGAACCGGAAGTGAAATCTGCTGCTTCGGCAGGAAACTTTTCCTTTATCTCATCAAAAGTCAGTCCCACCCAGTCACCGAGGTCCCATTCGCGTAAATTTCTGTCGAAGATCACTTCGCGGCCGTCTGCAATTGATCCGGCTGTTACCGCCGCACGGGAAAGATCACTGGAAAAAATAACATCAAAGTGCTGTTTTCTCAACCGTTTACCCACAAGTTCAGCCTGAAGCAGCCCGGTTTCATCCAGCGGAACATCACTCTGTCCCTGTATGGTATTGGTAGCGTTGGCCGCTGTTTGACCATGGCGTACCAGATAGATGGTCGTTGTATTTCCCATAAAGCAAAAATTCCGTCATTTCATGTCGCTTTGTTAATATATCTTACAAAGACGGTAAAATCAAGAAAAAAAACCGTAAAGAACAGACTTTTATATCATTTCCTTTTCCACACTTGAAAGAGCATCAGCTGCGGCGGCAAACCGCACCCATTTCCGGTAGACACACTCCTGTTTGCCGTTTTCGCATTTTCCGTCGTGTCTGACGCCGCCGCACGGACCGTATCCGTTATGTTTCGGACAGTTCCTCACAGTAGCGATCCCCTGACGCTGTCCGGAAAATTTATCTCCCGGAGTAAGTTTCACTTTAAGTTTTTCCCAGAAACTTATTTCAGGAACAGGTATTTCCCTGGGCTGGGGAGGAGCATCAAAAGGATAAGGACGGTTCAGCACCCGGTCGAAAAGCTGAAACTCCAGATGAAATGAATTTACTTCAGATTCAGCCATTTCAGAGTGGTAACATTCGAGAAAATCGTCAAAAGTCTTGAATTCGTTCAACGCTTCACTTATACATGCACCGGCAATTGCAGCAAGACGGGGATCTTCTGCGCCGCAAAGCTGGATACCGCTGAATCCCAAAACTTTACAAGCTGCGACCTGCCGTTTCAATCTCCGCAGCTGGGCGGCATCGAACTGATTGCGCGAAAAACAGAGTTCTTTTTCAAGGGTACGCAGCAGTTCCCGGCTTATGGTAACTCCCGGTTGTTTTCCGGCAACAAGTTTTTCCACCTTATCAGGAGTCAGCAGTATGATGCGGACGAATCCAGGAACAAAATGAGCTCTGGAAATCAGAAACCAGGAAAGTGACTGCAGTTTCAATATATCCCATCCGGCCTGAGCAACAAAAAATCCGGCATTCAGTCCGGCTCTCGAAGCGAGCTTGGAATACTGGGCGGTCAGGCTCCATGGATCATATTGGTAGGGATTCACAGTCACGCCGGAAAAGAAATCTTTGCGCTTGAGGATCTTTTTGAATATTATGCCGGAATCAGTATGTTCAGGTGAATCATCAAGATCACCGGAAACTGCAGCTATATTGACATTTCCGGAATTTGCGGCGATCACCAGCTGACGGTCTATTTCAGCATCGTTCCGGTTGCGGCCGGAAAGATATACCACATGATGATCCCGGTTTTCTTCGCTGAGGTGAGAAGCAAATTCGATACCGCTCCATGCTTCGCTGTTGCGGCTGCGGTCCAGTATGGCAAGACCGCACTTGACCGAATCGATATTCAATACTGCATCTTCGAGTGCTTTAAGCTGATTGACTGTTTCAGCGGCAGGTACCTGAGGTTCAGGCAGTGGTCCTTCAAAAAGTACGGTGAATTTTCCGTTTTCAACAGTTCTGCGGAACCGGTTGTTACGGTCGGAAAAATTCATTTCAAGCTGGATATCATTATCGCTCATTGTTCCCCCCTTCTCCAATGCACTTCCGGCCGGTACCGGAAATGAAAAATATTCCACCTGTAAGATTACATACCAGCATCAAAGCCGTGGAAATCAGCTGCGCTGTTTTGGCATCGCCGGCAGCCATGCCTCCGGCGGCAAGAATGGTTATGGCAACCAGATCACGGATACCTATTCCACCCGGAAAAAATGGTATCAGTCCGGCAATATTCCCGATCACGGCCGCAACGATCACATGAAAAATGGAAAACTCCACTCCAAGTCCGATCAAAATCAGACAGTAGGGTACTACTGCCATAAGATGCACCATGAATGTGGTGAGAAGTGTCAGTAAAAGCAAATATTTCCACGCTCCGGCGTAACACTCTGCTGCAGCAGTCATCCTTGAAACCATACCTCCGGAAAAATATTCCGCTTTATCCATCAAAAATCTTACTCCGGGAATCTTTTGCAGGATACGGTGAAAAAATATCCCCACACCTGCAGCAGTTCCGAGCAGACATATCAGCGCGATACCGGCAATAAAAACGATATTCACCGATTTTTCCGGCGGAAAAGTGCTGAAACGGATCTTGAGAAGCATCGGAATTGCCGGAACAAGAAGAAGCAGAGTCAATGAAAAAAGACTCAGCATACCTACGATCCGGTCCGCAAGGATACTGAACACACCTTCAAAACGGCTGCCGGAGGAGCGGCTGCCGGAAAGCACCCCCATTTTCACCACATCGCCGCCGATGGCTCCGCCGGGGATCACCAGAGAAAAAAAGTTTCCCTGCATGGTAAGAGAAAAGGCTTCAAAAAAACTCAGCTCCACTCCGGCAACACCGGCAAGCACCTTCCAACGCCAGGAACTGAAAATATACTGAAGAAATGATACAAAAACTGCCGGAACAAGGTAAACCGGATCGAAATTCCTGAAACAATCGGTTATTTCATCGGAACTGCGCTTGAAAAGAATGTACAATACCGCCGCTGCAAGCAGGAACTTCAGAAAAAAGAAGAAGAATTTTTTCATACTGTTCTTTTCAGACATGGTACATCCCCGTAACAAAAAAATAAATTTTTCCCGGACCGGCAGATAATATACACCCTGACTGACAAACAGGCAAGAAAAAAAACGATTTTTTTCCCTGCCTGATGCCGGTTAAATCAGAGTTTCAATTGAGAAATCTGCTCCACCGATTCCATGAAAACAACTCCGGGCAGCAGACCTATATCATCACTTTCATCTTTGCCGCCGTCAACCCGGAAATACATATCTTCATCGCCTTCAAACATGGTTATCTTGCGGAATTTTCCGTCGCAGTTGAAAGCATAAGCACCGGCATCAGGCCAATTCTGGACGAGATCGTCTTTGTTGACCACATCCATCACCGCCTGACCTTCACTTTCAAAATAAAGCTGGACCTGCTGGATGATACCGTCTTTTATATCTGCCGCAGTTACGATCACCGCTGCTGATCTCAATATCTCTTTTGCGCGCTCGGTTATTTTTGTATTGCTCATTTTTATCTTTTCCTTCAGGATTTGAACGACTTTGATTTGATTTTTTCAAGCATCACCGCCAGCTGGTCAGGACATGAAGTCCCTTTTCCGCCGCAGGGAGTTCCGGAAAGCAGTTTTATAACTTCATCCACATTGCGTCCGGCGGCAAGTTTGCTTACCGCTGCCAGAGATCCGGCACAGCCGCCGTGGAACTTCACAGCAAGCACAGTATCACCGTCATCGCTGAGAGAAAGGGTTATCGCACTGCTGCAGACCTCATTTGAAGTTTCGTAACGGTATTGTTTCATCTTTTGTTCCTTAAAGTTTTATACATTCAAGATCACCGAAATTTCCGAATGAAGGAAATTCGGCGAATGTGAAAAATCTCTGATCGGCTTCCCTTACAGTATCAAGAAAAAGTTCAGAATTTTTCCGGTCAAGATCGCAGAGAACATCGTCGGCAAGAACTATGACACTGCCTGCGCTTCTGCTTCTGAAAATATTGAATTCTGCAAGTTTCAGCAGCAGAGTAATGATCCCTTTCTGTCCGGTAGATCCGAAGCTGCGAAGATTTTTTCCGTCAAGACGGAACTCGAATTCATCCAACTGCGGCCCCCACATGGTGCATCCCCGTTGACAGTCCCGGACAAAATTACGCTCAAGTATACGCAGATTCTGATCTTTTTCCATGGAGCTTTCACAGATGTACCGGATCTCAAATTCCATTCCGGAACTCTTGAGCAATGCATTGACATTTTCCGAGATAATGCGGGAGTATTCAAGCCGCTTTGAACTTATTTCCGGAGTCCGTTCAGCAAGTTCATTGTCAAAATGACGGGCAAGTTCAGGAGTTTTCCCTTTCAATGCCCGGTTGCGCTGCGCCAGAGCACGCATGCAGTCTGAAAGAGATTTCAGATACTGCGGATCGACTCCGGAAATAAGCATATCAAAGAAACGGCGGCGGTTGCCTGATGATCCGGAAACTATCTCACGGTCCTCAGGTACAAAACAGACCGTTCTGAATTCCCTTATGAAATCACTGGAACGGCCCGGTCTGGCTCCGCCGATATAAAGCTCTCTTTTACCGGAAATATCCTCCACGACCCGCAGCGAAGTACGGACTTTCCCATTATTCAAACGGCAGTTTATGGAAAATCCGTGCTCGCCGAGCTTCACCATTTCCCTGACCCCGGCCCTGCGGAACGAACGCAGTATACTGGTGTAATATATGGATTCAAGCACCGAAGTCTTGCCGGAGCCGTTAGCTCCGGTCAGGACCACATCTCCGGTATCAAAAGCAAATCTGCGATGAGCGAAATTGCGGAAATTGTCAAGTTCGAGATCGTATATCACTGCTGCTGGGCAACTGCCTTTTTGCGGATAGGCATGATCACATTGATGAAACCTTCCTCAGCTTCAAGTGCCACCGGCATGAGAGGATCATTGAGTTTCATACTGATGGTTTCAGCCCCGGTGGTACGGAGCGGGTCCACCAGGAATTTCGGGTTGAATGAAACATCAAAATCATCGCCTTCAAATTCGACATCGACATAATCACTTCCTTCGCCGAGTTCGGAACTGACAGCTTCGATAGTAACTTTGCTCTTTTCAGTGAAGTTCAGCACGACTGAACTGGTGTCATCAGGCAGCATCAGAGAAACTGTTTCCACCTTTGAAAGAAGTGCTTCAACAGGCAATGTGATGATGCGCTCAAATGATGAAGGAACCACAGAACGGTAATTGGGATAGTTTCCTTCGATGAGTTTGGAACTCAATTTGAAGTTTGAGGCTTCAAAACAGCAGAATTTATCACCGATGGTGATCTTGAGCGTACCATCGCCTTCGAGCAGACGGCGGGCTTCGGAAACGATAATGTCCATGCCCTTCTTGACATCTTTGGGATTTTGCAGTTCCCCGCTCTGAATGGTTTCTGCCCAGCCGGTAATGGCCGTCAGAGGGGTACGCAGCTCGTGGGAGACTGAGGAAATAAATTCACTCTGGGT
>JAFVRT010000347.1 GCA_017504125.1 Lentisphaeria bacterium | reverse complement strand
CTCTTTGATTTCCGGAATGGTATTCAGGAGTTTTACGATACGGCTGGCTCCTACCATTCCCTGAGCAAAGGTTACAGACATGCCTGAAAGAGCATTTATAGGACCGAGCATCATACCGACATAACTGTAGAAGGCAACGAATTCACCTATGGAAACAGTACCGTTCTGGACGAAGAAAATACCGGAACCGATAGTGCCGAGATAGGTGAAAAGCGAAAGCATGTCGCAAATAGTCCACAATCCCACATTGTCAACGGTCACACGCATCTGCATATCCACGATCGGACGCATATTCTGGAAGAAACTCAGACATTCCGCGTGTTCACGGGCAAAAGATTTCACCACTTTGACACCGGTGAGAGTTTCGGAAAGATTAGCTGAGATCTCAGACAGTTTTTCCTGGATCACCATAGAATCCTTGCGGATGACTTTACGGAAATAGTGGAAATTGAAGTAATGCAGCGGCAGGGAAAGCAATACGATGAGTGCCATTTTCCAGTTGATGAACATCAGCAGTATGATGATCAGGAGCAGCTGGAACAATTGTTCCCCGAACTGGGTCATCACATGCATCAGCATGTTGAGCAAGGCTACATCTGAAATAACATTGGAAATCAATTTTCCGGTGCGGTATTCCTCATAGAACCGCAGCGAAAGACTTTGAAGATGGCGGAATACCTTTTGCCGCAGATCGACAATAAGGCGGATCCCTGTGTATGCTACAAGGTAACTTGAAATATACCGCAGCAGACAGCGAACCAGATAAATTATCACCATAGAACCGAAAAGTACCCAGAAAAGTACATAGTCGGCATTGGGCAGGACCCGGTCGATAGCGATTTTCAACATCCACGGCAGGGTCAGACCTATCGTGTTGAAAAGGATCAGGGCCACGACAGATGATACGAACAGCCATTTATAAGGTCTTACAAGCGGAACGATCTTGTTCAGCGGCTGCTTTTCATAAATTTTAGTCAGAGCTTCTTTATCAATATCGATTTGTTTTCTCATTTTATATTTCTTTCTGGGATTTCTGCATTGGAATCAAAACTTGCTCCACGCAGGTTTTTGCCGGAATATACTTTGCAGTTCTTTCTGTGGAAATTTTTTTGTGCGGTCATAATTGTAGATGCCGTTCTGCTCCTGTTCGATATCGGTGAGTTGGGTATAACAGAATCCCGCACTCCCGGAATTGACGATGGCTGCGGTGAGAGATCTTATACACGCAAGGGCTTCTTCTGCGGTAGTTTTAGTCCCATACCCCCATGAGCCTCCGGCCCACGGCAGTTTACCGGGAGGAATGAATTTCACACCGCCGTATTCACCGACGAATAACGGTTGTCCGTTGAAAAACGGCAGTTCAGTTTCCGGTTCAAAAGCATGTACCGGTTCGGCAGCAAGAATTTCTGCCAGAGTTTCGGCATCCTGAGTGTAGTGATGGATGCTCCATATATCAGTTTCGTAATGGGTGTAGCCGCTGCTGTCGCACACCGGTCTGGTGGGATCAAGTTCTCTGGTAAGACGGTAAATATCCGAAATGATCCGGCGGTGTTCATCCAAATCCCGGTACGACCGGGTTTCATTGAATGGTGTCCAGCCGATTATGGAGGGATGATTCATGTATATTTCAAGTATTTCGCGCCATTGGGAAAAATAATCCCGGAACGAAAGATAAACATCGCAGGGCTGTTCGGTGAAGTGCCGCCAGAATCCCATCCCCCAATCCGGGAATTCGCCGAAGGTCAGAAATCCCATTTGGTCGGCGTAGTAGTGGTAACGGGGATCAAAGATCTTTTGATGAAGCCTTGCACCGTTGAATCCGGCCTGCATTGCAAGGCGGATGTCATTTTGCAACGCTTCATCATTTGGAGCTGTCCAGAGGCCGTCTTCATAAAATCCCTGATCCAGGACCATCCGCAGGAATATGGGGGAGTTGTTCAGATAAAAACGACCGTCTTCAATATGGAATTTCCGTAATCCGGCGTAGGAATACACCTCATCCGCCACATTGCCTGCGGCATCATAAAGAATGAACTTCATATCGTAGAGAAAAGGGGAATCCGGGGACCATGAACGGGGAGAAGGAAGTTCCGCTGAAACTGATGCTCCTGGTGAAATGATCGTTTCTCTGGAAACGATCTCTCTGCCTTCCGCAGAAATTATGACTTTGAATTTTCCATTCCTTACACAGGTTGAATATTCCGGTGTGAAGTGAAACGCTCCGTTGTCAAGATCAGGAACGATCCGGCAGCGTGTCAGGTGGAACTTATTACAGCATTCCATGTAGACTGTACTCCAGATGCCGGTGGTTCTGGTGTAGGAACAAGCCTTTGAATCATACCAGGGGGACTGCTTGCCGAAGGCCTGATTATTTGAACGCTGATCATCATGGACTTCGATCACAAGATCATGATCACTCCCGGCAGCGGCCCACGGCGTGATGTCAATGGTGAAAGGAGATGCACCGCCTGTGTGACTGCCGGCTTTGTGACCGTCAACAAAGATGCTGCATCTGTAGTCCACGCCGCCAAAGTGAAGCAGGATACTTTGGCCGCGCCATTCAGCAGGTATGGACAAGCGTCTGTGATACCACATACACTCGATAAAGTCGGTGTGTCCGATGCCGGAAAGTTTGCTTTCCGGACAGAAAGGCACATTGATCGCAGTTTCAAAACCTTTGGATTGTTCCCATTTGCGTTCTGCGCCGCTTTTGCCCGGATCAAAACGGCAGCTCCATTGTCCGTTCAGATTGATACTGGCTGTCCGTGCAAATTGCGGATTGGGGTGAGTGGAATTCATTTTTCCGGTTATTCCTGTGTTTTTTAGGATTTCTGCCCTTTTTACAGGCATTCGTCATACTATATCGCCATGCAGGGATAAAGTAAAGCGGAAAAATAAAAAATTTGAACTTTTTTTACAGTCAGGCTATCCCTTGCAGACATAATTTTCTTGAAAAGTAATGATGTGTGACTGGGCACACCTGATGTGATACCGGCCAAAATATTATTTTTTCGATCCGAGATTGTAAAAAACACAACTTAAATGTATATTAATGTCAGTGAAAACTGAAAATTTACAAGGAGTGTATTATGGTGAAAGTAGCCTGCTGCTGGGACGACGGAGTCGTCAATGATATCAAACTTATTTCATTATTGAAAAAATACAATGCTAAAGCTACTTTTAATCTCTGTACCGGATTGATGCCGGAACAGACTGATGTTCCGCGGTGGTTGGGAAAAGGTGAATTGCGTTGGACCTTCAAAGGATTTATCAACGGCTATGTCGGCCTGAAAGATTTGAAAGAAGTATATGGCGATTTTCAAGTGGCTTCCCACGGTTGGACCCACAAAGTCGGAACCGCTCCGGCTGATGAATTCATCAAAGATGCTCTGGATGCCAGACACTATCTGGAAGATGTGTTTCAGAGAGAATGTCTTGGATATGCCTGGCCTTGCGGTGCGTATACTCCGGAATCTGCCAAATTACTGAAAGATGCCGGATTCCTTTATGGCAGAACGATTGAGAATACGGAGCATGTCGGCGTAACTGATACTCCTATGAGATTGAATTCCTCCTGCCATTTTCAGGCTTGGGACTTCATGCATAAGTTTCAGGCTGTCAAAGAGCGCGGCGGGATATTTTATTTCTGGGGACACTCTTACGAGTTATTGGAGTGTGAAGATCTTTGGAAGCAGTTTGAAAATAAACTTGATATGCTTTCTTCTGATCCCGAAGTGGAATGGATCGATGTTATCGACATTGTCAGATAACATCTTTTCAGAATAAAAACGGTAAACTGCCTGCAGCTCCTGCAGAATATCTTTTACAAACCGGCCTCATTGGCTTCGGCTTGGGCCATGTATGCATCTTGCTCTGTTTTTGAAAGATTGTTCCAGAGAACATTCCAGCCGCAGACCCGTACCTGAAGATCAGCATAACGCTCAGGATTAAGCTGAGCATCTTTGAGGATCCTGTTGCTGAAGATATTGAAGTGGATGGCATGGCCTCCGCGCTTGATATAGGTCATCAGAAGTGACCGCAGAGCCAGAAGGCCGTCTTCTCCGGCGGTAACAGACGGGTGGAGCATCACATCTGCAGGGCATCCTGCGGCAAACTTGGCGGAGTCAAGCTTCAGCACCGAAGATATCAGTGCCGGAGCCCCTGTAAAATTACCGCCTTGTCTTGGTGAGGCATTTTTGGTCAGTTCTTCGCCGGTACTGCGTCCATCGGGGGTGGCCGCTGTGTTGTATCCGAATTTTATAAACCAATCGGCTGAGTGGAGTGCGGTGGTATAAATCCCACCGCGGCTGTTGGGACGGGTGTTGATGTGATCCGCCAGCGATTCGAGAAACTCAACGGCAATGGCATCTGATGGTCGGTTGTTGCCGAAATGATCCGGATCTTTCCGGATCTTTTTTTGAAAAATTTCAGCACCTTCCCAGTTTTTTTCAAGAAGTGAAAGAAATTGCGGCAGAGTGATCTCTTTTTTGTCATAGACATACTTTTTTATCATGATCAAACTATCGGCTGTGGTGACGGGACCGGAAAGCCAGATATTGGAATTGTTGTAACGGGCGCATTTACCGTAACCGTCAGCACCTTGTGTCAGGGCAGTTTCTGAAACTCCGGAAAAAAGCGGAGCCGGATTGGCATAATCCAGATATTTTTCAAAGTCATCGGCAATTGCCATGCTGCTGTCGATGATTTCTTTGAATCCGGATAAACAGGCTGAAAAGAGTTCTTCAAAAGAAGCG
>JAFVRT010000346.1 GCA_017504125.1 Lentisphaeria bacterium | reverse complement strand
TCTTTTCCGCTCCGCATTGTTCAACCATGTAACGGAGCATACCCCAGCGGAACAGACCGGTACCGGAAATATCCCAATAGAGATTTTTGTGCCGTTTGAGCATTTCTATGTGGGCAATTAGTTGAGAGCAATCTCCCGGATGAGCTGCGATGACTTTGAGATCCGGCAAATTTGCCATGAGTTTATCAATGTCATCGTCCTCAATGGTATGGATATTTACTGTCATGCCGAGATCCCGTGCAACAGCAAGTATTTCCAGCATTTCCGGCGAAGAATAGGATCTGTAGCCGCTCATATAGGGCACAAGTTCGCCGATCCAGGTTACTCCGGCCTTATGATATTTTTCGATTTCGGCAACAGATTCTTTTTTGAAAAGCGGATTTATTCTGATACCGGTCTGATAAAACTCCGGATATTCCTTTTCCAACTGAAATCCCGCTTCATTGCATGCGGCAAATTCTGAAAAATCCTGAGGGGACGGGATGGATTTTATTACTGAACCGCAGCAGAAATCAAGACCGAAAGAACGCATTTCGGAAAAGAAATCTTTTGAATTGACCGGCGAGCCGTAACGGTTGACCAGAGAATCAACATTTTCGGCAATAGGGTGGCAATGAGCATCGACAATACGGAATCCTTCGATCATTTTTTATTTTCCTTGATAATTTATGTTAGTTTTTATAAATCGTTCAGCATAACGCTTCATGGCAGTTGGACATTCCGGCAAATTCATTGCAGCAGTATAATTTTTGACCGCTTCGGCATTTTTTCCGGAGGATCTGAAAACATCGCCTTGCATGATATAATACCGGACTCTCAGACGCGGCGGGAGTTCTTCCGGCCGGACGGAGCGTAAAAACATACCCATTTTTTTACAGACCGGCATGGCGGCAATGGCCGCGTAATAGCAGGCTATGGAAGATGAATTGCTCACTTTTACCCATTCCGCAGCAATATTTTCCGCCAGTTGACGGTTATTGGTGCGTATGGCTCTGGTTATGACATTCACGGCACTTCCGGTATCCGGTCTGCAGTGCCATGCGGAAATGAAATGTTTGATGGAATCTTCTGTGATCCTGCCGGCTTCACCTTCCAAAGCCCACCCCCAGGCGGCAAAGTCTGATGCCCGCAGCGGACGGGGCGCAGATAAAGCCGGAAACATCATTGCCAACAGCAATATTACTGTGACAACAGATCTTTTCCGTGATTTTACTGCATATTGCACCAGCCATACTCCCAGCATGATGAACCATGGCAGCAGCATCAAACGGTAACGGCCGATAGGTTCTCTGATGCAGAGAAAAAAAGCCAGCGAAATGATGGGAATAAGCATAAGTCCTTCTCTTTTTTTCCATTTGCCGCCTGCCAGCATCATAATTACTCCGGCAGCGGCGAAGATCATGACAAATTCAAAAGGCAGTTTGAGCAGCGGGAGCTTCTGACGCAGATAGTAGATGTTGAGATTTTCCGGAAGTTCCACCGGATCCCACAACCGGGGAATACGGCAAAACATTTTTCCGGAGGTGTGGAAAAGTTTTTTTATTACAGATGTCCGGATCGGAGCGGAAGATACGGTATTTTCACCATGAGATGATGAATTGACACTCAAGGCGTATGAAACAGGATTGAAGAAACAGCTGAAGTGTTTCCCCACAGCAAGATTTATACAGGCAAAAATCATCCACAATGTCAGGAGTCCGGCACAGAAGCATGCCGCCCTTTTCAACGGCAGACGGCGGCGGAACACATACCATACGCACCATGAACATAAAACCAACGCCAATCCCACGGCTACCGGCCGTCCGGTGGTGAAAATGCCGGTCACGGCTCCGGCTCCGAGAGCATATAATGGCCTGAAGTGATATTTTCTTGCGGCAAGGAAACTGTAAAAAATCAGGATGATCCCGAAATTTACCAGAGAATCCTGTAAGGTGGTGAATTCATACATCAGCTCAATCGGGTTCAATGCCCACAGGATCCCGGCTGCAGCGGCAAGAGATTTTTTTCCGGTGAGTTTCAGCATTATGCCGGACAGCATAACTGCATCGGCAGCACCGAGCAGAGCTTGAAAAAGTACATGCCACATTACAGGATGTGTGCCGCTGTTGAGTTTCCAGAAAATAAATGTCTGCAGGCGGTGAAGCGTGAGAAAGAATGTGTTGCCTGGAGTACCCCACTCCCCGAAGTTCAACAATGTCTGCATATCCAGACCGGGAACAGTATGAAAGAAACGGAATGGCGAAGAAATGAAAAAAAGCATGAAAAGCAGCCGCAGCACCACGGCGGCGCAGAAAACAGATCCAATCGGGTGACGGCGTAGAAATTTCATTTCAGACTTTCAGCTTCTCAACCAGTTTGCGAGCAGTTCCAGATCATCCGGAGTGCTGTCAAATATTTCCATAACAAAGTGTTTGACCCCGTGAGCGGCACAATTTTTTACAAAACGGGGCAGATCCATGACATTGGGGGTATTCAGCCGTTTGTGTCCGTCGCCCCATTCTGCCGCAGGATAGGAGTCATTGAAGATCGAAGCATGCAAATGGATCATCTGCACATTGCCGCCTTCGAGAAATTCATTGACTTCCGCGTGGAATTCCCGATCCATCAGTTTGCAGATGCACCAGAGATGTCCGGTATCAAGACATAACGGAAAATCCAGATAATTCATATCTTTTGCCAGCATGGAACCTGCGCTGTAGGCCGGGAAATCCACTTCGATGGACCATTCGATTTGAGGGAAACGGCGGCGCAGTTCAGCGATGTTGCATTTTACTCTGTCACGGCGCATCAGAAATTCACCGCTTTCTGTGAAGTTGCGGTTGCGTACTGATCCCGGAGCAAAAGCCAATTCTTCTCTGTAGTGCGGAGCCATACATTCACCATAGCTTTTGCCGTGTCCGAAGGCTTCGACCGGTTTGTCGCTCATGTAAAAACCGTGAAAACAACTTCTGGAGATATTCAGTTTTTCAAAGAGTTTTACATTATTTTCCACTTCAGGCCAGATATGTCCGATATCTGTGGCGGCAAAGTTCCAGTTGTATTTTTCCAGCAATGGCGAATGACCGCTTAACGGGACATGGTTGCGGTGAAGAAAATCAATAGTTTCCTGATTTTCGTCGTTGTGCAGCTGCACTCCGAACTTGACTCCGAGCTGCAGAGCTTTCTGCTGAAAAGCTCCGAGAAGTTCTTCCCGGTTTTCATTGTGGAAATTGATCGACGAAGCCTCAAGCAAAAAATCGTTCATCGTCATCTGCTTTCTTTGCTGAAACTGACAACATTGGCATAGGGCAGGGAGCCGCCGAAAATATCAAGCGCGGAACCGACGGTGTAATGTACTCTGCCTTTACCGAGTTTATGGATGAGTTTTATATCCTCAAGGGAACGGATCCCGCCGGCATAGACACATTCAATTGGGGAATCTTCACTCAATATTGCCAGCAGATCGGCATCTATACCGGCCTGCTTGCCCTCCACATCCACGGCATGAATGAGAAACTCCGCTGTGCTTGAAGATAACATTTCCAGAGTTTCTTTGTTTACTTTCAGGTCAGTATAGGTGCGCCAGCGGTCGGCGGCGACGAAGTAATCATCACCTTTACGGCGGCAGGAAAGATCCAGTACAAGGTGTTCCCGTCCGACTTCTGCAAGCAGCATCTGAAGCCGTTCCGGAGCAAATCTTCCTTCCGGAAAACACCAGCTGGTGACGATCACCTTGTCTGCACCGGCTTCGATCCACGCGGCGGCGTTGGTGTTGTTTATGCCGCCGCCGATCTGCATATTGCCGGGCCATGCCTGCAAGGCTTCTTTTGCGGCCTGTTCGCAGCCGGCCCCGAGCATTATCACATGGCCGCCGGAAAGTCCGTCACGGCGGTAAAGTTCTGCGAAATAGGAGGGCGTATCGGCAGAAACAAAGTTGGTCTTCAATGTTCCGGTGTCTAATGTGGAACCGACGATCTGTTTGACCTTGCCGTCATGAAGATCGATACAGGGACGGAAACTCATGGTCTGAACTCTTTCTGATTTTCCTTATTTCAGTCCGATCTTCTGAGTGATCTGGTGAGGCACTCCGGGCATCAGAACTCTGGGATCACATTTGGTATTGGCACATTCAACGCAGATCATTTCCGGATATTCATCAGCACCGTAATCGGCCATAGTGGTGGATTTGTCGATCCAGGGATTCCAGATGACTGTGGAATCGGAACCGGATTTTTCTACTTTGATGATCCTGCCCCAGCCGGGGTCGATGATCTCAGTCGCACCGGAGGCCGGGAAATAAACGAAGTCCACTTCGGATTCGACTTTGACATCACCGGATTGGATGTTGCCTTCAAACTTGGGGGCTCCTGAAACATAATTGAAGTAATGGGTTTTATCAAGACCGGAAACGGCGATCCTGCATACATCGGAAACAGCGAAATAGG
>JAFVRT010000345.1 GCA_017504125.1 Lentisphaeria bacterium | reverse complement strand
AGTCAGAGTCTGGGACAGAAAAACACCACTCTCACCGTCTATCTGGCCCTGATTTATGCCGGTCCTCTTGCCGCGATAGGAGTAATAAGTTATGTTTTCTGGCACAACACTTACAATGCCATCCAGCTTTATATATTTGACCGCCGGAAACAACTTGAAGAAAAAAGTAAAAATCAGGAAGCGTGAAAATGGAAAGATACAAACGGCCGCTGAAAATCTATTTTGCCGGAGAACTTTTTGACTTCAAGCATCTGGGCGGCAATCTGCTCATGGCTGAAGCCATAGAAAAATATTCAGATTTCCGCTACAAAGTAATGCTGCCTCAAGACGGTGAATGTGAAGCAGGCGACCGTTCTCCGCAGAACATCCGGAATGAAGATTTCAAACTGCTTTTTGAATGTGATATCATCCTTGCCAACTTCGACGGTACAGATCCGGACTCCGGCACAGTCGTGGAGTTCTGCTTTGCCAAGATGGTGGATATGCCCGCCGTACTGCTGCGAAGTGATTTCCGCCATTGCGGAGATCAGACTCTGCCGGGAAGTGATCCCTGGAATCTGATGTGTTCCAATTATCCCCGCACCCGCAGCTGTCATGTAAACGCAATGGAACTGTATCACCAATGCCGCCGCACGGCCTGTTCAACGGCAGAACAGCTGGAACTCTTTTGCCGGCTTCAGGCAGAAACGGTCATTGCCGGATTAGATGCAGTAACCGCAGAAAAATCCTGGCTGAAACCTGAGCTGGCGGCAAACCAATACAAAACCGCCGTAAAAAGCATCGGCGGCGGTCTGGAACAACTGCTGTCTGACGATGCCATTGCAGAATTGATCCGATCCAAGACCGCCGCCGGTATCTACCGCTGAAGTTTGTTTTTACTTCACATCAAAGTTGTGCTTTGCCCATACTCCTGAAGCGGTATCGGTAACTTTCAATGTCCAGTTTTTCCCTGCCTTGTCTTTGTTGGCAGAAAGCTGGAACGCGCCTGCGGCTTTTCCTTCCGGAGCCGCCAGAGTACGGCTGTAACGCAGCACTCCTGACGGGTCAAAGAGTTCACAGTTGAAAACTCTGCCTCCTCCGGGGAGTGAAACCTTGAAACTGATCTCGCCCATCAAAGCCGCTTTGGCAGGGGCTGAAACGCTCAATTTTCCGGGTTTGGATCTCAGTACCGCATACACTCCGGCACCGCCGGGGAAAAGACGGTACTGGAAGGAATTGCCGTATCCGATATATTTTTTGCTTCTCACATCGTAGATATGGCCTTTTACGGGGAGTTTCACAGTTACATCTTCGCCGCTTCCGGGATCGAGCACCGGTACACTGCGGTCAAATTTCCAGATACCGAAAATAAAGTTGCCGTTGTAGTTTTTCCAGACCGTTTCCACCTGCCGCGGTTTGCCGTCTTTGCCGATAACAGAACGGTTGGCAGTTACGCCGCCTTTTTGGAATTCCTCTGCGGCAAGTTTACGGAGTGCGGCACAGAATTTCGCGGAACCGGAAAGATCCTGAGCGACTTCTCCGCCCACACCGCCCAGTACGGTCTGCTGATACCCGGAAACCATCAGATTCCAGGTAACGATCTTCCCTTTACCCACTTTTTCAACCTGGAAAAGTTTGTTTTTGGCATCGGTGGTGCGGAATTCTCCTTCCGGCAATTTCAAAGTCGTGATCACGGGAACATTTTTACCCTTGCGTAAAGTTCCGTGATCGTTGTAAACTCCGTAGGTCATATCGGCGATGACAGTACCTCCGTTGGCGGCAAAGCGGCGGATCGCCGCAAGCTCAGCATCAGAAAGAGCCGCCACACCGGGAAGAATGAGCACTTTGTAAGAGTTATTCAAAGTTTCCGGCAGTTCCGGAGCATAGAGGAACTTGTAATCTATTCCGAGATCCCCCATGAGAGCATGCCATCCGGTAAGGGAGTTTTCATATTCGTTTATTCCGATGGTAGCCGTAATGGCAAAGAGGGAACTCTGGGAGTAGACCATAGCCACTTCCGGCTTTTCGGTAGAGGAAAGCACCAGTTTGGCAATACCTTTGCGTGATTCCTTCAACAATTTTGCATAATACTCCAGCTGCGGAGTATTGAGCAGATCACCGGTAATACCTGCGTATGGAGTATACATGGCGGAAAGACGGTTGCCGGAAAGCAGTCCGCGCCAGAAATAGGAGTTGATGTAGCCTTCATGGGGTGTGGGAGCCACATAACCGCCGTACCATTGTCCGCCCAGAGCTCCGGGATTGGCGAAATCCTGTGCGAGTTTGCGCTGGATCCCGTCGTAGAATGCCAGATAATCCAGCTGTTTCATCACCAGCGGCCAGTCGAAGTGGTATCCGGGGTTGGCAGTTCCGGAAAGACCGATAACGGTGGAAGGAGCGGCTTTTTTCAGTTCCCGGCGGATCCCGCCCATGTATTTTTCAGCAAAGAGCCGGGTCATGTAGAGCTTGTGAGCTACAAACTGGCCGAGTTTGCTCTTATCGGTCACATCTTTTGCCACTTTGGGCATCACCTGATCGAAAGATGCAAATCCGGTTCCCCAGTCGGCATTGAGTTTGGCAATATCTTTGTAGTACTTTTTCATCTCATTGCGGAAATCTTTCAAACAATGTTCAGAAATACACACATTGCGGCCGAGAAACTGTTCATCACCGATCATGTGGAACTTTACATCCTGCCGGGTGAAAAGGCCGTCTTTCACCTGTTTATTGAGATTTTTGCGGGCGGACTCCCACGCTTTGGGATCGGAAAAACAGGGCTGACGGGCACTGAGTTTGGTAGAAATATCCACTTCTCCGCGATATTTGTGCCACGAATTGAAACCGAAAGCCACACTTCCGGAACCGTAAACTGCCGGTTCCATATTGAGATTACGCAAAACCCGCGTCGGATTACGGGTATTAAGACACCAGACGACGATATGATCTGCGGTCATGGCTTTGTACAGGGGATACTTCATAGCCGAAGAACCCGACCAGATGACAGAAACGAGTTCTTTGGGATCGGTGTTATTGCCGGAGAAAATAAATTCATCTTTTCCGGTGGCGACGATTTTTCCGTTATTTTCCCAATAACTCATCACCCGGTAGAATACCGTACGGGGAAATTTGGGAACAAAGTTCAGTTTGGCAACTTTACCGTTAACGGCGGCAGAAGCAACCACCCGGTAATCGGCATCTTCGATCTTGACGGTGAGGCGTTTTCCGGGAATTGAAGACTCCACCGCAACTTCAATTGGCATCGCCTGCCCGAAAGGAACTTTTCTGCCTTTGGGGAACTTGACGGTGATGGCGGCAGTTTTCTGAGGCATGATCCGGACTCCGGCGGCATCAAGATATTTGCCGTTGACACTCAGTTTCAGATATGCGGTAAGTTCATTGCCGAAATCAACTGCGGGCAGAGCGATACGGTTGCTCCCGGCTTTGAGATCGACGGGGAGAGTGCCGGCAGAGATCACCTGACGGAAAAGATCTTCATAACGGTATTCCAGTTCTGCTTTCACCGCTTTAGCAGCGTTGATCTGCACTTTACCGTTGTCAAATCCGGTCATAACGGCATCATTTTTCACACCGGCGAGGTGGCGTACTGCCTTTGCCATGGTCAGATATTCAAACTCCCAGTAGGGGAATTCCCGTCCGGTGTAGTTGTCATAGTGGTTGTCCAGACTTACTGACGGCATGACAGGATTGTTGATGCGGTTGTAAATACTTGTATTCATTACACAGCTGCGGACTTTATCCCGTTTGTAGAACTGCACAACTTTGCCAAAAGATTTTGCATTCACATTCCGCATCCGGGGCATCAGTAAAAGTTCCGGCGGCAGCGGAGCGGATTTACCCAGAAACTCGGCCGGAATATTTTGACAGTTGAGGAAAAAGAGATTGCTTTCTTTGGCCCTTGAACGCAAAAAGTTCATAAAAGGAGCTTTGACATGCTTTTTGAAATCCAGTTCCGAGATCCAGATCACTTTGGATCTGGGAGCCGTTTTGAGTCTTTCAATGGTATAAGGTTCAAGTTCCGGTACAAAGGTATTGCTGTATACCCCCATGATGCCGCTGCCGTTGATAAAGGAAACTCTGGCCAGCAGAGGGATCATGGTGTATTTGAAAGTCATACGCTGGAACAGTTCCACGATCACCCGCCGTTCAAGGCTGGCGTAATTACCTTTGTTATGGGGCAGGAAAAGTATGTCCGGCATGGCAAAAGCCGCAGGTTTGAGCCATTTTTCATGTGGAGTTACTACGGCATGAGAGTTGCGTTCGATCAAATCAAGTGGTTTATACCAGGAACTTTTGAGCTGATCCCTCAGACGGTCAACCAGTTTGACTGTTTCCGGGGAGTAAGGTTCGGGAACCAGTTTGACATCATCAGCTGAAATGGTCTGACCCTTGAGTCCGTTCATGACGATCCCGAAACGGCCGAAAACCGCCTTGGCAGGAGCGTAGAAAGAAACTTTGAATTCTTTCCAGTCATGCCCGGCACGGCCGGGAGAGTAGAATCTCACCCCGGTTTTGGGAATAGGCTTGCCTGCGGCATCGTAGAAACCGATACTTCCGGCACTTTCGCCGTTTATCAGATTGTCGTTGCGGAGCCGTACGGAAAATGTGTATTTGCGGTCGGGTTCCGGAACAAAATAGTCGTAAAGCTGTGCCCAGCTGGGATTTTTGGCAGGACGGCGGAGCCGGATCGCACCGTCTTTCATGGAATAAAGTTTCCGGCTCCAGTAGTAGTTGGGATGCACCCAGCCGACCGGCATACCTTTGGCATCAAGTTTGGAAAAATCACTGTTGGCAAAAAGGTTGGCTTCTTTGAGGGAACTTGTATCGAACTTCTTCTGTGACGGACGGTCGAAACAAATCTGGATATCGTAATCAGCCAAACTGACGAATCTCCCCTCTCTGTCGCGGTAAACGCGTTTTTTCGGGTCAAGCCGGATCAGATGGCCGTTGAATTTGAATCCCGGCACGGGGAAAAGCAGCACATTTTTTCCACCGCGTTTTTCAACTCTGAAAGGGACTTCGCGGGAGTAATCGGCACACTTGTTGGCAACCTCATAGACTCCGATATTTTTCAAATCGGCATTGGCCGGCAGGACAGTTTCGCGGACGGAATCGTGGAACTGACGGGGAACAGAAAGACTCACCGAGCGTTCCGAAGGCTTGACTGTATTGCCGCTGCGCATCTGAAATCTGCCCAGAGATCCGGTTTTTCCGGCGGCGTAAAACTCCGGCACATAGGAGCGTTTGCCAAGTTTTGCGTTTTGGGCCAGCGGCTTTCGGGCGGCGGCAGCGGCCAGCGCGGGAACTTTTGCTCCCATATTGACCTTTATGGTAAATTCAAACTTTTTCCCCGGCAGCACCGGAACTTCACGAGTCGAAAACTCCATGGTGGAAAGGGGTTTGGAAAGAGAAAACCAGCTGTACATGGAATCGGTCAGATTTGCGGGAAGTTCAAACATCACGCCCTTTTTGCTTTCGGCACCGTAAACCGCAGCAAAGGGACGGAATCCGTCGACACACCATTCATCACTTTTGGCATCGCCGGGGTGGGAAAAAGTCCGCGTACCTCCCTGATTGAAAATATTTTTTGCTCCGCTGTTCTGATAATCCCGGAAAAATGTCCTGACCCACAAGGCGGCGGAGTGAGGAACTTTATCCAGATTTTCCAGAGTATATTTTACGAGAAAGAAATCTCTGGTGCGGTGGAGCGTATAGGTCTTGGTCAGCCGCATCCAGTCAAAAGCACCCGTACCGCGGGCGGAAAGTTCAAAAACCCGGGTGTTCCAGTTGTCGCTGATGACTCTGGGGGTGAATTCAAGATCGTAAAAAAACTCCTGCAGCACCGCTTCTTTGCCGTTCCGCATCGTATTGGTCATGGCCCGTTCGGTAAAAGAAATATCCGGTGCCGAAAGCAGATGTCCCTGCCAGGCCAGACGGCGGATTCCGCCGCCTTTGGTTTCAAATGTAACTTCAAGCGGTTTGCGGTTGAAAGGGATTTCGACCGCAGACAATGTCAGGGCAAATATACCCAGAAACACAAAACTGAATTTTTTCATCATCTGTTATCTCCTGAAACTGTAGATCGTTTTCAATATCACGGGTTGGTAGTGTAGATTTCTGCATTCCCTTTGCCCCGCATGGCAGGAAAGCTGCGGGTCCTTACGCTCATGTCCATAAACACACAATTAGTGTTTCCGTTGTGCCTGAACGACGGAGCTCTGCCGTTGGGCGTCGCAGTAATGGTCATCGGCCAGCTGTTGCCGGAAAAGGTGATATTCAGAGTCCAGTCGGTCGCATCATAGGAAAATATATATTTGCTCGGATTACGCAACTTCACAACATGTTTCATAACATTCTTATACTGCGCGTTTGTGTAGGCATCGCTGGAATACTCATTGGCGATATAGCTTTTCACATGTCCGGGTCCGCCCTCTGACCACTCCACACAATTGGAAGGCTTGTTCATACTCAGCTCATCAGACGGACACTGCATGATGTTGCCGTTTTTGGATCTCCACCTGAAAGTATACTGGTGGTTCACCACCGGCACACCGCCCCACTCCACCATTGTCCAGTGCCACGGGGAACAGGAAAGTGTCTTGCCGGGCGATTGGACCGTCCTGAACCGCGGATACTGTCCGCTTCCGGAGGGCAGAAAGCCTTTATAATGCTCCACATAAAAAGAAATTGCCACGCCCTGCTGTTTACCGTTGTTCATGCACTTTGCACCGCGTCCGCGTTCACGCGCCTGCTGCAAAGCGGGCAGCAGCATGGCGGCAAGGATAGCGATGATCGCTATCACGACAAGAAGCTCTATCAATGTAAAGCGTGCTTCCCCCTGCCCGCGGGCAGGTGAATATCGCTTTTCAGAGTCATCTGCAGGATTACAGCAGAGATTTGATCTTTTCACCGACGGTTCGACCAACATAAAATCTCTTTCCATCAGTGCCGTCCCATACTTCT
>JAFVRT010000344.1 GCA_017504125.1 Lentisphaeria bacterium | reverse complement strand
GGCCAGAATACCTTCCTTGTGGCAGTAGGTGGGGGAAGCGATGACGATAAGTTCGACTTCAGGATCGTTCACCAGTTCGGCTGCAGAATTTTTGATCGCCATGGTGGGATGTTCTGCTTTCATGGCTTCGGATTGAGCCGGGTTGATGTCGTAGACTGCAGTCAGAGTCACGCTTTTGAGTTTTGCGAGATTTCCGGCGTGGGCTTTACCCATGCGTCCGGCACCGATAATACCGACTTTAAGCATAAATCATTTTCCTTTCACAATGGATTTGATGAATTGTACTGCTTCAGTAATATCCTTTTCCTGTTCAGGGCCGGGCTGAAGTTCTCTTTCGATGATCATCGGGCCATCGAAACCGTTGTCCACCAGCTGCTTCAATAATACAGCAAAGTTGGTGGAACCTGCTCCGAGAACAGTTTCTTTGCCGCGTACGGCATCTTCCACCGGGGGGTTGGCATCTTTGCAATGGATGACTTTGACACGATCGCCGATGAGATTTACCAGAGAAGCCGGAGTGTCAGTATTGTAGATCAGGAAATTGGCGGGGTCGAAGTTGATTCCCATATTGGGTTCATCGATATCGTCCATGATCTGTTTCAGACTGACGGCAGATTCAGTTCCGGTTTCAAAAAGAAATTCCTGTCCCAGATCTGCGGCGAATCTGACCAGCTGTTTCATATCTGCGATGAAACGGTCATAGAATTCATCTTTTGTTTCGGGAGTCATGCCCACATGGCAGGTGATATACTTGATATCGTAGCGTTTGCACCACTCCATGAGGCGGCATGAGGTCAGCATGCGTGAAGCGCGGGTGTGTTCCGGAACGAGTCCGACACCGGTCCGGGGCTGACTCCAGATCTGTCCGAGATAAGAGAGAAACATGGAGGGGACTGTAAAATCATATTTCCGGAACAGTTCAAAGTATGAATCTGACATTTTCCGGGCTTCTGCGGTGGGGGCCAGACATTCTTCGTAGATTCCGGCGATCTGAAAACAATTAAGTCCTATTTCCTTGAAAAAGGAAATTCTGCGCTCATCGATTTGAGCGGCACGCAATATGGTTCCTATTTGCATGATTTTTTTCCCTTATTTTTTTTCCCATTTGACGATTCCGCTGCAAATGGTCTTTTGAACATCAAGATTATTGTCGAGCAAGGCAATATCGGCGATAAAGCCTTTTTCCAGTTTTCCTCTTTTGCCCAATCCCAGGGATTCGGCCTGATTGAAACTGGTTGCTCTGATTGCCTCACAAAGCGGCAATCCGGTGAGTTTGATGAGGTGTTTGAGTCCGTTGTGATAACGCAATGTACTTCCTGCCACCGGCCCCGTGGTAAGTCTTGCACAGCCGTCTTTGACGATCACGGGCAAACCTCCGAGAGTATATTCTCCGTCCGGCATGGCCGATGCCCGCATGGCATCGGTTATGAGCATCATTTTTTCCGGTCCCTTCATGCGGGCGATCATGCGGATCATCTGGTCGCACAGATGAACTCCGTCGCAGATCATTTCCACATAAACATCATCATCCAGAAGTCCGCCGCCCACCATGCCGAAACGCAAGTGGTGCATGGGAGTCATAACATTGCAGAAGTGGGTGAGATGCTTCATACCCAATTCACGGCACCGGGTGTAACGCTCATAATCAGCTTCGGTGTGCCCGCCGGAAGCCATTATTCCCCGATCAGTCAGAGCTTTGGTGAATTCTTCGCCGCCGGGGAGCTCCGGTGAAAAAGAAACCTTTTTTACCGGAGAAATGGCATTGAGTTCATCCACCAGCGCGATATCCGGATTTTTCAAAAAATCAGGATTTTGCGCGCCCGCGCACTTGGGGTTGAAAAACGGTCCTTCCAAATGTATACCCAGCATGGTCGAGCCGTCGGAAACATTCTTTTTGTAATGTTCTGCCTGACGGCACAAGTTCCGCAGATCTTCAGTCGAAACACTCAAACTGGTGGCGAGAAAACCCGTTACTCCGTCTTCAAGTTTCCCTCTGCCGATAACGGCGAAACTTTCTTCACTCCCATCGCAGAAATCAAAGTTTGATCTGCCGTGGGAGTGGATGTCGATGAAGCCGGGAACGGCAATAAGACCGCTGCCGTCGATAACATTACCGGTCTTGACTGCAGCTGTTCCGGATCCCGCATAACTGATGACACCGTCTTCTATCACAATATTTCCAGAAGGGATATCGCTCCCCGGAGAAATGATGCGGCAGTTGTTGATGACACTTATCATAAAAACTGCTCCAGATCGATCTTGTCTGCAGTATAGATCAGGGTGAAGTTGTCATGTTTGAGCAGATATGATGCCGGAAGTTCCGGAGTTGCCCGGTTTTCAGTCAGCATTCTGGTCAAAGGAGCCTCCTGTTCGGCAAAACAGGCAAGCAGCAGTTCTTCTCTGGCCTGCAGAATGGGCTTCATACCCATTGTAGCGGCAAAACGGGGAACCAGCGACATGTCGCCGTTGGCGGTGACTTTGGTGTTCTGGTCGATAGTTTCCTGGGTCAGCGGCAGTACTCTGGTGGGCAAAGCACCGAAGTCCTCAACAGAAATATCACTTTCTTTTTCCGGTTCATTGAAGGCGATATGACCATTGAATCCTATGCCGAGAAGCTGCAGGTCAAGACCGCCGGCCGCTTCCAACTCCCGGTCAAACTTTTCCGGATCGGCGGGATCAGGGAAATGGGCCTGTTCCGCTTTGAAATTTCTTTCCGGCAGGAACTTGTTGAAAAGTTTCTCGAACATGTAACGCCGGTAACTCAACGGATGATCTGTAGAAACCGCATGGTTGTCATCCAAAGCATACTCGTCAAGATTCCAGGTGTTCAGTTTGGAAAGATCGATGCCGTCTTTGTTGAAACGGTCAGCCAGAATGGAATAAAGTTCAATCATGGTGTTGCCGGTGGCAAGACCGAGATTGAAAGATTTTCCTGCTTTGAGTACGGGAGCGGCTTTTTCATAGATGATCGCCGCTCCGGCAATACTCATTGCGTGATAATCACATACTTTTTGAAGTTTCATAGCCTGAAAAACCTTATTTACCTGCAAAGAAGCGGATCAAGCGCGAGGCATGAGCCGCACAGGCATCCACCACCGGATCGTAAAATTTATCCACCGGCAGAAACTTGCCGTCAAGTTTTTCCAGTTCCGCTCTGGCACTCTTGAGATAGGTGTCCATGAATTCCGTGGCGATATTGATCTTGGCGATACCGCAATGGATCGACTCCCGTACCGCTTCCAACGGAGTTCCGGAACCGCCGTGGAGCACCAGCGGCAAATCCGGCAGGGCATCAGCAATGTCTTTGCAGCGTTGAATATCCAATTTGGGTTCAGCTTTGTAATAACCGTGTGCCGTACCGATGGAAACTGCCAGAGCATCGACTTTTGTCGCTTCAGCAAAGGCGACAGCCTCGTCAACAGATGTGAGAGAGGTTTCGTCGCCCTGTGCCACATGGCCGATCTCACCTTCGGCAGTTGCTCCTGCGGCGTGAGCCAGGCGGACTGCCAACGCAGTTGCTTCAGCATTTTCCTTGAAGGGAAGTCGGGAGCAATCGAGCATTACTGAGGTGTAGCCCGCCCGGAGTGCCACCATGACCTGATCGAGGTTTTCACCATGGTCAAGATGCAGGGCGATGGGCTGATTCGAACGGTGGGCCAGACGCAGCAGCATACCGGCCAGATCTGCGGCTTTGTCGGTATTGAAAAGCCGCATGTAGACCTGGATTATTACCGGTGATTTTTCTGCTTCGGCTGCCTTCAGGACAGCCAGAGCAGTTTCGTAGTTGGCGATGTTGAATGCACCTATGGCCCGTTTTTCTTTGCGGGCCGCAGGCAGTATTTCATTCATTGTTACCAGGGCCATGACTAATTTCTCCTTAAAGGGCGTCAGCCAGGATCTCCTCAATGGTTTTCACATTGAGAGAGGTATATTTTTTGAGCTGGACTTTGGTGTAGGGAGAACTTACCGCAATGACATCTTTGGCGGGATCATCTGCCCGGTCTTCGATATATCTGGCAAGTTTTTCCACCAGAGCTGCATCGATTTTTGCCAGCACCAGAGCACCCTCGGCACAGGAATAAGATTCTTCATCGTTGGTACCGAAGAATTTCAAATCCGCTCCATTGGCACTCAGAACTGCTTTGGGGAAGGGGTATTCCTCATTGTAGTTCCGCAGAAAATCGCTGTCAAGATAGTAGATGCTGCCAAGAGCTTTCACTTTGATATCAGCAAGATATTCACTTGAATGCATGACTTTGGCAGAAAGAGCAATGCCCATTTCTGCAAAGGTGTTTTTCAGCATATCATAGATAGCGGGATTAGAAACGACAACAGTATCGGCTTTGGCATCAGTCAGCACTCTGGCAAAATTTTCAGCCTGAACTTTGGCTTCCTTACGGTAGCCAAGGACCCAGAGTCCTTTACCGCAGGCTCCGCCTTTGGCAGTCTTGAAACTGCCTTTGGCGAGTTTTGCGAAAGCGGCAGCTGCTCCGGACTCAATGGAGTACTGGTCGGCGATGTAGAGCATGGAGCCTTCGCCGGAAACACTCCAGGCGGGAGCATTCTGCAGATCGGCGGCGATCTGTTTGATATATTCCGGTTCAGCACCGGCATCGACGATGTCGGCACGGTAAGCAAGGGTCAGGCCCACTTCATCATAGTGGTTGACGCAGTTCCGGCGGCATACGCCGCTCAAGTCGGAACGGTACATGGTCTTGATGAGATCGGGGTGGGTGAGTTTTTCGGGATACATGGTCGCACCATAGATCATGGAAGCCCGTACTCTGGGAGTGTCTGCTTCAGTAAAAGTTACATTGCCGATACCGGAGAGATGACGGCACATGAAACAGAAACGGCACGCTTTGATAGTATCAGTATATTTGTCAATATTCATTTTTACATTCCTTTGAAGCCCATTTTTCCGGGATTCATAATATTGTTGGGGTCCATTTCCTTCTTGATATTTTCCAGCACCGGCATGGCGGAACCGTAAAGATATTTCATGAAGCGTCCGAGTTTGAGGCCGACGCCGTGGTGTTCGTTGATAACACCGCCGTTGTCGATGGCGGCTTTAATGGCTATATCCCACACCCGGTTGTAAAGCGCGGCGGCTTCTCTGGGGTCTTTCGGCACAGCTTCGTCTTCAAAGATGAAGCGGGCGTAAAGCATGCATCCCCATTCGTACCAGTGTGAAAAGTGTCCGATGAAACGGGCCTGGGGGAAGTTTTCGGTAACCACCTTTTTCATGGCGTAGTAGACCTTTTCGATATTGGTGAAGGTCGCTACGGTGTCAAGGGTGCCGAAGGCCTGGGGAATGTGGAACATGTAGGGGGGATAGAAAAATTTGTATTTGTTTTCCCACCACAGATCACCGCCTTTGCTGCCAAGATCCTGACCGTGGTATTTGTTTTCCATGATTTCACGGGCATAACGCATCTGACATTCGACGATGTCTTTGTAGCCGTCGAATCCGAAAACCAGATATGCCCCCTGTTCCAGATCCATGCCGAAAACTTTACGGACATGGGTCTTGGTTTCGGTTTCGTCGTAAAGACGGATGGCACAAGGCTGCAGACGGCTGCGCATGAGTTCTGCACCGGCACACATGGCGGTGTGGAAGTCTTTGAAGATATAGGCACGGAATTCTCTGGCTTCGGGCTGCGGATGGACTTTGAGAGTGACTTCAGTGATGATACCCAGAGTACCTTCGCTTCCCACATAGAGCATGGTCAAATCGGGGCCGGAGGCATGACGGGGAACGGGAAGGGTACGGATTATTTCACCCGTGGGGGTGACGACTTCCAGAGACATG
>JAFVRT010000343.1 GCA_017504125.1 Lentisphaeria bacterium | reverse complement strand
TGGGGAGCTGCGCGGTCATATTTGCGCTCGACCATGGCATCTACGGGCTTGATACCGCCTTTGTAATATGCACCGACAGGCATGACCATGATGATGAATTCATATTCTTCACTGGCATTGACACCGATCTGGGCAGAAGAACCGAACATCACAGGACGGATATAAAGTGAACCGCCGGTTCCATAGGGAGGCACAAAGTCAGCATTATCCTGAACAACCCGTTTCACAGCTTCAACAAATTCAGCTTCCGGGAAAGCAGGCATCATCAGGCGTTTGGCAGAATCTGCCATGCGCTTGGCATTTTCGTCAGGACGGAAAAGACGGATCTTGCCGTCTTTGCAGCGGAAAGCCTTCATACCTTCAAAGATCGCCTGTCCATAATGCATGACATTGGCGGCAATCGAAAGATTGATCGTATAATCTGTGCAGAGTTTTCCTTCATCCCATGCGCCGTTGGCGTAATGGAAGCGGATATTGCTGCGTGTAGGCATGAATTCAAAACCAAGTTTTTCCCATTCGATATTCATTGATTTTATTCCTTATTTTAGGTTGCTGTATCAGTGTCAGAAATAATATAGCTCACAATGCTATATTTATCAAGGACTATATTACAAAAAAATCCTGTAATCTTTCAGATTTACGAAATCAATTTTTCCAGTTCGCTGACCGACCTGTCAGCTGCTCCGCGGCTGGCTGAAATAAGCTCGTAAGCCCGGTTGCCGAGAGTTTGACGCAACTCGGCAGATTTCAGCACTTCACAAAGTTTTGCGGTGAGTTCGCCGTCATACCGTATCGGAACGATCGCATCACCGGAGTTGAGCAGATCAAGCAAAGCCCGGAAGTTTCTCAAAACATGTCCTGTAACAATAGTTTTCCGCAGCAGCGCAGGCTCAATAAGATTGTGCCCTTCATCATGTCCGGCAAGGGATTTCCCCATGATGACCACATCAGCCCTGCTCATGAGCTTCAACATTTCTCCTGTGGTATCGGCAAGAAGCACATCGACTTCTTTGGCGGCTTCACCGGCGGTTCGGCGGTGCCATGTCAGGGACAATTTATCAAGTTCGGCAATAACATCCTCGGCCCGTTCTGCATGGCGGGGAACCAGAACAAGTTTCAGATCAGCAAACTCTTTTTTCAGGGAAACATAACTTTCTGCAATAAGAGCCTCCTCTCCGGAATGGGTACTGGCTCCGAGAAGTATCAGTTTTCCGGAACCGAAACATGAATCATACCCCGGATCATCAAGTACCTCAGGGATCTGCTGATCAAACTTCAGATTTCCTGATACCATAGTTCTGGCCTCCGGAGAAATATCCAATATCCGTTTTTCATCTTCGGCACTCTGCATCATCATAATATTGAAATTTTCAAGCAAAGGACGAAAAAAGAATCTGAATTTTGCATATCCGCGCCGCGAGTGGTCGGAAATACGACCGTTGGCCAATGCAAGCGGGATATTGCGCTTACGGCACTCCCATATCAGATTGGGCCACAACTCTGTTTCAAAAATGACCATCATGACCGGATCTATCAGATCCATGGTACGCCTGACTATAAAGAAAAAATCTATGGGCGCAAATATCACAGTACAATTTTCAGGACAATTTTTTCTTGCCAGCTCCTGACCGGTGGTAGTGGTAGTGGAAATGACAAATTTGCGCTCCGGATGAGTTTTGAGGTAATTGCGGATCATGGAAATAGCTACGACAGTTTCTCCCACGCTGACCGCGTGGATCCAGATCGCTCCCCGAAAATTGGCCAATTCAGCACAGCGTTCGACAGAAAAACGCCCGAAACGCTCACCATAGGTGGCCTTCCAACCGCCGCGGTTGCGGTATTTGAAGATCAATCCGGGCAGAAAGAAAAGAAACCCCAGAGGCAAAAAGAGATTATAAAGCAATTTCCACATTATTCCAACACCTTTATTTTTGACAGTTCATCCAAAATTGATATTGATATACTCGGCAGCACTTTCCAGATCAGGCAATATTTTTGTACAGTATCTTACCATCCACGGACTGCAGTCTTTGAATTCAAAAGGAGAAAAGCCGACCACAAATTTCCCCAGATCGTGGGCCGCATAAAAGACTTCCATACTGGTACCGATACTGGCTTTATTGTAATTTACCAGCAATAAATCAGCATCTCTGACATCCTGCAGATCAAATTCCACTATCTCATTGGCACTGTCGACCTGGCGATCGACAAATTTTCTCCGCATGGGATCAAGAAGCTCAAAACGGCCGCCAAGCAGTTTTTTTGCCTGTTCACGCCACTCTCTTGCCTCACCGTGAAATGCATCCATTATCGGACCGGAAAGATATATTTTCAATTTTCGTTCCATTAAAGAACACCTTTTTTTCTGAAAAATCAAATTTCTGCCAATTCCGGGAATTTTTCTTTCATCACATCGGCAATTATCTTTTCAACTTCTGCAGCAGTCGCACACTTCAACGCCTGTTCCGCAACTTGAACCGCATCGTACATGGAAACAGAACGGATGGCCCGGCGAACCAGCGGAACGGCACTTTCAACCATGCTCAACTCATGTACTCCAAGTCCGATGAGCAGCACAGCCAATGCCGGATCTGCCGCCATCTGTCCGCAGACAGCTACCGGGATCCCGCCTTCCTTAGCTCCATCGACCGCACTTTTTATCATCTTGAGTATCGACGGATGAGCCGGATGATAAAGATATGAAACATGTTCATTACCCCGGTCAATGGCCCGTGTGTATTGCACAAGATCGTTGGTCCCGATACTGAAAAAATCACAAACTCTGCTCAAGCTTGAAGCTATCACAGCCGCACCGGGAGTTTCGATCATGACTCCGAGCGGCAATTTCCGCAAATACTCAAATCCTTCTGCGGCCAAATCTGCACAGAGGTCATCGATGATCGCCCTGGTTTCCAATACTTCGCTGATACTGCTGACCATGGGGATCATAACATGGAGATTACCATAAACTCCGGCCCGGAGCAACGCCCGCAGCTGCACTCTGAAAAGATCTCTCCGTTCCCTGAGTGCCAGCCGGATCCCTCTCAAGCCGAGAAATGGATTTTCTTCATTGACAGTAGTTATACCGGCTGCGATCTTATCGCCGCCGATATCCATAGTACGGATCACTACCGGCAGATCACCGGCATCGATAAGAAGTTTTTTGTAGATTTCAAACTGTTCATCCTCGGTAGGATGATGATGGGGATTCAAAAACATGAATTCAGTACGGACAAGCCCGATACCGGCGACACCAGAATTTTTCAAACTGGAACAATCGCAACAGGCTGAGTCAAGATTTACAGCCAGGGGGATCATGAAACCGTCAACAGTTTCAGGCGGCAGTTCACGGTCCGCCTTCATGCGGGCATGAAATTCATCGGCTGCTCTGGCCTTGAGCCGGTATGCTTCTTCTGTACGGCTGTCCGGATTTACGATCACCCGCCCCGAAAAACCATCGATTATAAGTTTATCAGCTCCGCAAAGATCAGCCAGATCACTGCCGGGTATACCGACTACTGCCGGCAGATTCAATGAACGGGCCAATATCGCGGTATGGCTGGTAACGCTGCCGTTTTCAAGCACAAACCCCAAGACCCGCGAAGTATCGAGCCGGGCTGTTTCAGTAGGAGTAAGGGTGGTCGCCACGATAACGCGGCTGTCGTCAAGTCCGAGCATGGCCTCTCCGACATCGGTAAGATTTTCCATCAACCTGGCACCGACATCCCGCAAATCCAGGGATCGCTCACGCAAATATTCGTCCTTTATAGTGGCAAAAACCTTCTGAAAATGTTCAATAGCCTCATAAAGCGCATATTCACAATTGCATTTGCCGCTTTTGATGCGTTTTTCTATTTCTCCGACAAAGGTACGATCCTTCACCAGCATCAGATGGGCTTCAAAAATATCGGCATCAAGATTGTTGAGCTTTCTTCTCAGTTCATTCTGCAGCGACACAAGCTGTTCAGCTGTAGCGGCAATTGCTGCATGAAGCCGCTCAAATTCGGCATCGATCCCGGAATCGGGGATCTCCACGCGCTCAGGAGCAACATTTCCCGGCCCGGCCAATTTCATGACCCGGCCGATACCGATCCCCGGTGAAACAGCGATACCCTGAAAACTGTTGGTAAAATTTTCTGCCAAATCCATATTTCAAAATTCTTCTTCGTCAAATTTGCGTTCAAAAAAACCGGAAACTTCCTTCAATGCCTCAGCGGCTTCCGGACCTTCGGCAAAAAGTTCCAGTTCCGTATCAAATCCGGCAGCAAGAATCAGCAGTTCAAGAACACTGGAACAATCCGCTTCCCCGCCTTCCGCGCCATGCTTTACGAGTTTGAGTCTGGCATCTCTTTTGGAAAGCATTGCTGCGATCTGACTGGCTGGACGGGCATGCAGTCCCTCCTTTGTCAATACCTTGACCCGTGCAGTCATGCTTTCTCCGGCGATGCTCACTTTTTTACTCTGCTCCTGTTTATAATCTGCAAAATAAATAATATTTTCTTTATAATATACACCCAAAAGGCCAATAAAGCAATCTTTTTGACAAAAAAGGGGAAAACATTTCTGAAAAAATGTTTTCCCGCCAAACGATATTCCGCATCATGATGTGCGGAAAACCGGAGTTTCAAATACGGTCAACCAGCAATTTGCATTTGATCACCTTGACTTCCAGCGGAGCAAGTTCCACGGTTTCCTCAAGTTCAGGCTTTTCCGGCAGAGAAACAGTTATTTCCGCTTTTGAAACTTCCTCTCTGAAGTTGGCACAAACGATCATTGCTTCCTCATCGTTCCAGTAAACGCTGACACCTACCCTGCTGTCAGATGATGAAGCAAGCCCTTCACCGGGGGCAGTATAAGCGGTATATCTCTCCACATCATCCAGCCATTCAAGGGAGGCGTAAAAGTCCCAAAACTCCTGATCAATAGTGGAAATACTTGCATGGTGCAGCAATGCAGCCATAGCCAGCTGCCGCTTCTGAACCGCATCAGCTCCGCGCATCATGTTGCATATCTGCCGCGGGGCGATATTGAGAAAATGCACATGGGGTGTAAACATTTCCGGCCCCAAAGCCGGGAATCCATGTTCTTCGGTAATGACCATGGTGGCTGCATTTTCGACCGCCAGAGATGAAACATAAGTCAAATGAAGATAGCGTTCCGGAGTCGATTTGAAATTATCGGCTGTCCATTTAAGATGTTCGAGAAGTTCATCATTGTCCCAATGGGGGGTCCCGCAATGCCCCGGATTGGCACATTCAAGACCGGCGCACCAGTCGTAATAAACGCCGTCAAACGGGTGTTTTTCAAGAACTTCCGCAATAGAAGCACGCCGCTTGTTTTTCCAATCTGATGTCAGACACATCACAGAACCGAAAGATTCGTTGGTACGGACTCTGGAGTTCGAAAAGCCGCGGCGGCCCCATTTTTCAAAGTTAGCCGGATAATCCGGTGAATCCGGATGAAATTCCTTCACCGAAAAGTAAGGAACAACATGGATCCCGTATTTATGGGCCTTATCCAGAAATTCCGCCATTTTTTTCATTTCCTCAGCCGGAAATGGAGGATAAACGGTTGCCCGCCAGAAAATACCGTTTTTGAAACTGTCGCCGTCGCAATGCAGACGAAGCAGATCAATACCGGCCTTTTTCATAGCTTTGAGGTCTTCATCTCCGGGCCAGCGATTTTCAAATCCGCGCTGGAAATACAGCAGAGAAGAAGCCCGGCGCAACGGAACGATATTTTTTCTCACAAAAGGCAGGGAAAGACGGAATTTCAGAGTCAGAGAGCCTTCAACTGTTTCATCAGTACGGTCAATAAATGCTGCACAACGGACCAGATATCCCTGAGTCGTACTGTTATATATCATAGCGATCTCCTGAAATCCGGGCAGCATTTCCCATGCGGCAATATCATCGCCAAGTTCAAACTGCAATGCTTCAGTTCCGGCATCAAGGAATGTCATGGAAAGAGGCAGATGATTTTCCTGCAAAGGAATAACATCGCTGTGTTTCGTTCCACCCTCAAGACGCTGCCAGACGCAAGGATTCAGACTCCATGCTCCTGTGCCGCAGATCAAACGGCGGCGCACTCCCAGCCGATCGATCGTTCCGGCGACGCCAAAGACCGCAGGACGCATAGCGGTAACATTATCGACAGGATCTTCGGCAGTAAGCTCCAACGTATGAACGGCTTCTCCCCATTCACCATATTCAACAGTACGGCGGAGTCTGACTCCGGGAAGAATTTCGCCGTCTTTGCTGACGAAAGCAGATTCGGTTATCACGCAGTTTTCACCGAATTGAACTTTTTCCGCACTTGCTCCGGCGGTAAAACTTTTTCCTTTGCCGTTTTCACTGCGGTCAATGGAAAATGTCAGCGGTTCGGTGAGCAGATTTTCTCCGGAACCATTTTTGACCACAGCTCCGATAAGCTGTCCGGAAAGCTCATCATGGATCCAACTGATATATTCATTTTCAAAAAGGACTTTGCCTTGAAAGATATTCTTGCGACAGGGAGCAGGATCAGCTGTAAAATATTTCATCATACCGTCTCCTTTTATATTTTTTTCACCAGAAATTCGATCAATCTAATCTTAAATTTGTATTTTTCAACATAGCAGACAATCTCCGCCATGCTTCTTTGGGCCGCCGGTATCCGTCAAGCAGACCTTTCATATTGAATCCGCATGCTTTGTCCTGAGATTGCTCGGAAATATATGTGCGTGCATCGCAATACTGCCAGAACAGCACTCCGCTGCACCGTTTGGAATTTGACACATAACGCAGAACAAACTCCTGCAGATCAGCCTGATAATCTTCACTCCAACGCTGGCCGCCGCGCAAACCGAACATTGCTTCGGCACCGATCTCGCTGATAAGAAGCGGCTTATCCTTGTATTCATCGCGTGAAGCCAGTTCTTCGAGTACACCAAGATCTTTTCTGACTGCCTCAGGATCAAAAAACTGATCGGAACCGCCGGTGTACCACCCCGGATAGGTATTGAATGAAATAATATCCCCCAGATCCAGACAGCAATCTCTGGTTCCGCGATAGTTGGCATTGGTCACCGGACGGGTCGGATCAGTACGGTGCAGAACTTCTGCCAGACTTTTTATCAGCGTTCTGCTGCTCTGCAATTCACTGGCGCACTCATTGAGGAATCCCCAGATTATCACACATGGATGATTGATACTTTTCAGTGCCATTTGTTCCGTTTCAAAAATCTGGCGTTTCTGAAAAAGTTCATCAGTCATGCTGCTTTCTCTGTTGCCCCAACCGAGAGATTCCTCCCACACCAGCATACCGGCACGGTCACACATGCTCAGGAAATCATCACTTTGCGGGTAATGGCAGCCGCGTATACAGTTGAATCCTGCGGATTTCAGCATTACGATATCCTGTATTTGCAAACTTTGGGGAACAGCATAACCGAAATCAGGATGTGCATCATGCCTGTTCACTCCTATAAGAAAGAGTTTTTCATTATTCAGGAACAGACTGCCGTTTTTTATTTCTATTTTCCGCAAGCCGAATTCTCTGGTAAAACTTATACCATTGACCATTGCAGTAACTCTGTGCAGTTCCGGATGTGCCGGAGCCCACAAACGGGGAGAAGGCACCTTCAAAGTTCCGCAGAATCCGCCATCATGAAGTTTGTATGAAAGGGGCTGATTATGATCAAAAGCTATCGATACTTCCTTGCAAGCCGCAGTATCTCCAAGAAGTTTCAATCTCAGTTCCACAGTTCCGCTGTCCGGATCAATGGGCAGGACATTAAGAAACTCCAAATCAAATTCAGCGGTTTTTCTGATAGTGATCTTGCGGTAAATGCCGCCATGGGCATAAAAGTCGTAATTCCGGAAAAACATCGCTGACGGAACATCTTCAAATTCATTGTTGACAGCTACGGTCAATTCATGTTCAGATAAAGCACCGGCATCAAAACGGACACATCTCTGAGAAAATGCACAGTCGATGTCGGCAATCAGCACCCCGTCCCAGAAAACTTTGCCGCGCAGTCCCACTCCCTCCAGAGTGAGAGCAACCGGACCGCTGATTTCCACTTTACGACGGTAGATGCCGGTTCCCCGCCGCAGGTAGGAATCCGGCAGCAGATCGAAACATCCCGGCACAGGGGCAAAAGAATCAAAGGACAAGCCGGCAGGCAGAGAATCCTGAATTTCATCTTTAAGAAAGACGAATTCCCACATCCCGGAAAGATCTTGAAGCTGATCGTTCATAAATATACTCCTTGATGTAATTTCCGCATCTCTCCAAAGGTTCTTAATCGGCAAACTGCCGGTCAATGAGAGCATTTTCCGCTGCCGCAACCGTGACTGCCGCAGGTATGCCCTTCGCCGTGGTGGTGGTGATTACAATGAAAATCCTCTCTGACCTTGAGAGTTCCGGCTGCAAAAGCCTCCGCAACTTCGCGTACATCGCCGTCGGCTCCGCCGATGACCCGGATCCCGGCAGCGGTCAGAGCATTGATCGCGCCGCCGCCTATCCCGCCGCAGATCAGGACATCCACCATTTCTTCAGCCAGCACCAGAGCCAGCGCGCCATGACCGGATTCCCCGGAGGAAAGAATTTTTTCAGAGATTATTTTACCGTCTTCCGCTTCAAACACCGCAAATCCCGGAGTATGACCGAAGTGCTGAAAGACCTGATGATCGCCGCAAGTAACTGCAATTTTCATAACTAAAACCCCTTGAATACAAATAATATATCTGACTTATCACTTTTGGCAGCCATGAAGTTTTTCTCCGTCCCAGAGAAATTTTTCGCCCCAGACCGGAACCACGGCCTGCCGTTTGATTTTTTTGATTGCTTCAACTTCTTCACGCCCGACAGAAAACTGCCACCGCCACACATTTATATCGTGTCCCAACTCCTGCAGATGCCCGATAAAAGTAACTTCAGGAGCAAGTTTTTCTGCGGCTTTTACCGGGATCATGCCGCAACGGGGATGCAAAGCGTAAAGATCGATCCGGTCAGAAACTTTATTGAGAAAATCATGACTGAAGCAGTCTCCGCTGGTAAAAAAAACAAAACTTTTGTCGCCGGTCGGACAAACAAATTCCATGGGCATGGTAAATTTTTTCAGTTTTGCATTGTGATCGGCCTCGGAACAGTAGATCTTCACCCCTTTGATCTCATGAACAAAGGATCGAGCTTTGGTATAAGCGTAATTCGGAAAAAAGTTGCTGACTACCGGTTTTTGTGCCGCATTCATCTTGCGCATCAACGGCATTGAATAATGGTCGTTGTGATTGTGGGTAACAGCAAGAAAGTCCAGAAACGGCTCAAGTTTCTCCGCATGCCGGTGGTGGATGTCGACTCCGAAACATACCGTCGGAGTCTTGATGACAAATCCCATGTTGTAAAGATACCAGATGACGGCATTACCGGGTTTCACCCTGGTTTCAGGAATCTCCTTCGCAATGCGCCCAAGTGCCTGATCGTAATATTTCAGCACCGGATTGGAGGAAGATTTTTCCGGAGCATTATCGAAAGAGTCAAATTCTTTTTTAGTGATCCTGTCTATACATGATTGCATGATATCCTGCAATTTTTCACGCTTGACAGTATCTTTTTCAAGCCACATATCCTTGAAACAGACATTTTTTTCCTGTCCGCAACAGGCGAACAGCAATCCGGTCAATGCGGCAAAAACAGTTTCCTTTTTCATTTTATTTCAGGATCTCTTTTATGACCGCATCACTCATTCCGGCCGTAGTTCCTTTGCCGCCGATATCCGGAGTGGTATCGATGCTGGCTTTCAAAACGGAACAAACTGATTCCATAAGCAGATCAGCGGAACTCTTTTCATTGAGCTGCTCCAGCATCATGGCTATGGCCCAGAATGTACCCACGGGATTGGCGATACCTTTACCGGCAATATCGGGAGCAGAACCGTGAATAGGTTCAAACATGCTGGGATATTTTCCTTCCGGATTGATATTTCCGGAAGGAGAAATCCCGATACTTCCCAACATGGCAGAACCGAGATCGGTAAGGATATCGCCGAAAAGATTGCTGGCGACAACCACTTCGAGCCGTTCCGGATGCATGATAAAAAATCCGGCCAGCGCATCTATGTGCATCTGCGAAGACTCCAATTCAGGATATTCGGCTCTGACTGCGTCAAAGATACTGTCCCAGAAAACCATGGAATGATTGAGCGCATTGGATTTTGTGGCACTCAAAACCTTGGTTTTCCCGTTGTTTTTTGCATATTCGCAGGCATAACGAATAATGCGTTCAGTACCTTTCCGGGTAAAAATCGATTCCTGCAATGCCATATCTCCGGCAGTCTTACCTTTTCCGCAGTACTCTCCTTCTGAATTTTCTCTGATGACCACAAAGTCGATATCGTCATTTTTCAACGGAGAAACCAATCCGGGCAGCAATTTTATGGGACGCATATTGACATATTGATCGAATCCTGTCCTTATGGGCAGCAGCAGATCACGCAGAGAAACATGATCCGGCACACCGGGAAATCCCACAGCTCCCAATAATATGGAATCACAATCACGCAATATGGTCACGCCATCCTCCGGCATCATACGGCCATGCTCCAGATACCAGGCGCAGCTCCAGGGCAGAGTATTATATTCAAATTTAAGGCCGCCGTGTTTTTCTGCAATGGCGTTGAGAACTCTCACTCCCTCATTTATAACATCGACTCCGATACCGTCGCCGGGAATAAGATTAAGCAGGAAACTTTTCATATCGACTCACCGCACTTTTGCAAGGTCAGTAAAAAATGTACCTTCACCGGGAATCTGGAACGACGCGTAACACTCGGCAAATTCCGCCCCGCAGCGGTATCCGTTATAGGTATCTTCGATTCGCTCTCTTGCGGCAATTGAGCTGCCGTCCTGACAGACATAAAGACTCAGCAATTCACATTTGAGATCCATGATACGGGAATCAAATGGGAAATAAACATCTTCCGGCAGGTTGCGGCTCTGACGGTTCTGACGGTAGAAATACATTTCTGCCGGTATTTTTCCTTTCCTTACAGTACGGATGACAGCGGCTCCGCACATCACATGATCCGCATGGACATCAACCGGCCAATGGGTGATTATTGCGGTCGGAGGAGCTTCCCGGAACAAATTTTCGATAATATCACAGGTTTCCGGAGTTACATAGCTTTCACCATCGATTTCCGGCAAAAAAACCGGTTCAACTCCCAAACGGGCGCATACGGCTTTTTCTTCGATGGTGCGGGTTGCGGCACATTCATCCATTGGGACATTTTTATGAGCCAATCCCCGTTCACCACGTGTAAAGTCCACGATATGTATCTGATAATCTTTCAATTCTTTAAGAACCAGAGCAAGTCCCAGTCCGCCATTGAGATCGTCGGGGTGAGCATTGATAAACCATACATGCTTTTTCATGCTTATTTTCCTCCTGAATAATTAATTTAGAACCACATGCACCGTTCCGTTACCTTCCATAGTGATATCTTTACCAACCTGCGAAAGCACACGGAACTTGACCAGATGAAACACCTTGTCACCGGTAGCAGTCCTGGTTTTGGTAACATCAAAACTGCGCAAATCGTACCACTTGCCGTTATCATTACTGAAAAACTTTCCTGCAGTACCGTTAGGTATGTGGATGATATCTTTTTCCTCAAAGTAAGAATACACATAATATCCGCGGTGAGTACGGTGTATACAAGCGGCAGCAGTGCCTGCGTTGTCCCATGCATGAACAGTATCTGAATTGGTTACAATAACACCATCGTACGGAGTGACTATCTTATAATATTTGCGTTCCTCCTCAAGTAGAGCCAGTTCTTTTTCCACGCCTGCGATCTTGACTTTCAGCAACTCAACATTCTGCTCTGCTTGTACTATCCGTAATTCTTTCAATCCTTTGTTGACCTTGAGCTGATCGCTCACAGCGATCTGGTATGCGGCAAGGGCATCCTGATGGGCCTGCTTTCTGCTGCGCCAATCCAGCTCTGAAACACTCTGACTCTTGTGAAGCCGATCATAGGTGAGCCATTCATTTTCGGTACGGTCAAGCAATTCCTTTGCCCGTTTGATCTTCCAGTTGATATTGCGGTAATCAGAAGGCAGCGGATCAAGTCTGGTAAGCTGCAGCTGAGTCTGCTGCTGTTGAAGTTCCTGTTTCAGATTGGCAAGTGTATTACGGGTGGAAATGATCTTTTTGCGTAAATCGAAATCATCATATTCTATGATACAATCACCTTTTTTCACCTTGGCATCGGAATAAAAATGGACCTTGCTTACGAAGGCTCCGTATTTATTACGCAAAGTCGTTGTACTGCGGCCGCGGATATATCCGTACCCGGTAAGGACCCGTTTCTTTTCAACAGGAGCGGAAGATTGAACTTTCGCTGCAGTTTCCACGGTCTTTTCACCGTTTTTACCATACCACACCAGCAATGCAGCAGCGGCTACCGATACACCGGCGGCGAAGCACAGCACATACAAAACCGTTTTTTTCATAATCCCCCCAGATTTATGAATTTTTCATACTGTCATTAATATACCACGCAGAAAAGAATTTTGCAACCTGACAACGGGGCAAATTGCGCTGTATATTTCAACTTGCAATAAAATAGTTTCAGGGGTATATTATCCGCATGGACAATTATCACGAAAGACAAAAAAATGAAATATTTCAAAAATCTGCTGCGGTCACAGATTTCACTCCAACCGGCATTCCGTCTGGTCGATCTTTTTGAGGAATCCGTCGCATATGAACGTTTATGGAGGCTGCCCTTCAACAGTCTGAGTCTTTGCATCGAAGAAGACCCCAACGATCCATCCTGGGTGGAACTTCCGGAAAAAAAACGCCGTATTTTTTTAGAAAAGGGGGTCTGCAGTTTTACTGCCTGTGATACTCCGATGAAGATCCGATATACCACCGCCAACATCCATCGCTGTATCCATTTCAGATACGAACTGTTTCCCGGAGTCGATCTTTTTTCCGGCATGCACGACCGCGTTACATTCAAAGATGAATCCATCGTCAGCAAGATAACGCAGGTATTTGCCGAAACAGATCCCTTGCGGCGGGTGAGCATGGCTGAATCGGCGGCTTTGGAAACAGTCCTGAAATTATGGCCGGAGCATCTGCCGCTGGTTCTGGAAGAAATGGCCGCTTTCAATAAACTTTTCGATCATGTCAGAACTCACCTTGACAGTCAACTGGGGATCACTGAAATGGCCGGTATCATGGGGTGGTCTGAAGGATATTTTTCAAGAACTTTCCGCCGGGTGTTCAATATCACACCCAAACAATACCTGATACGGGAACTTTTTGCCAGAGCTTCAGAACTGCTGAATGATCCTCAAAAAAGCATAAAACAGATCGCGTACGAATTGAGGTTTTCTTCCGAATTCAATTTTTCCCGTTTCATTCGCCGCTATTCCGGACATTCCCCAAGCGAACTGCGGAAAAACATCAACGGCTCCGCGTATGTCAGAAAATGATATGAAATAAATTTTTTTTGATATTCCAAAATCACCACGGACAGTATATATTACAGCCATTACCGATCAAAACAAAAATGAAGGAATGGTTACCATGAATAATCGTATTGACCGACTGGTAAAGGCCGCATGCAGCGGCGATATCTTCCCGCCATGCATCAATGTGGAATATGATGAATATGATTTGAAACTTGCAGAGCCGCTGCAGATCGCCAAACGCCTTTCCGAATATATGGAATCTCAACCATGCCTGTTCACATCCGATAACGAACTGGTTGGCATGATACGCTTTGACGGTTCGGTCCCGGCGGCTCTGTTCCCCCGTACAGGACATAAATTTTTCAAGGATGCATGCAGCAAGTTTTACAATAAACCTCAGGAAAACCTCTGTACTTTTGAGTGGCAGCACTCCAACGCCGATTTCGGCAAAATAATAACAGCAGGTCTTGAAGGACTCCGGCGAGAGATCATAGAAGCACGCAAAAATTTTGCATACGACATTGAAAAACTGAATTTCCTTGCCGGACTTGAAGCAATGATCCGGGGAATCATCCGCCGGTCAAGACAATTTGCCGCAGAATGCCGCAAACAAGCCTTTGAGTCCCGATCCCCTGCCCGGAAAAATACTTTACTGCGTATGGCAGACAACTGCATGCGTGTCCCGGAACATCCGGCAAGAAATTTTGAAGAAGCTGTCCAATGTCTTTATTTCTGTTTCATGTTCCAGCCCGACAGTATCGGCCGTCCGGACCAGTATCTTTACCCGCTTTACCGGCAGGGCATCGCTGACGGTTCTCTGACCGATGAACACGCCAGAGAATTACTGCAGGAACTCTTTGTGATGATCCACGCCTGGACAAGCCATTCGTCCGGCAATTACGACAAAGGTGCCGAATCACACTTTGTCATTGGCGGCTATACTGTGGAAAAAAAGTGTGCATGGAATGAACTTTCAGAACTGATACTTGATGCTCTCATGGAACTCGACCTTATCCGTCCCCAGATATCGCTGCGGTGGAATTCGGCGACGCCCCGTGCTGTTCTGGAAAAAGTTCTCGACTGTGAACGCAAAGACAAAAACAAACGCATCGCTCTCGTCAACGACGAACCGCGCATCAACGCCATGCTGAAAAACGGCGTCCCCTGGGAAACAGCTTTCGATTATATCATGGTCGGATGCAATGAACCCGCGTTTCAGGGCGGCATTTCACTCGGCGGCAACACCACAAACATAGTCCGTTCGCTGGTAAACACTCTGAACAACCGCCGTCAGGAAATATTGAACTGCAGGAATTTTGATTCTTTTTACGACATTTACGAAGAAGAACTGCATCAGGATCTTGAAACGATCCTTGCTTACTCCAACCGTTTCAACATGCTCCGTTCAATGGACTGCAATGTATTGACATCACTTTTTATTACCGGATGTATTGAACGGGCAACCAGCGTTACCCGCGGCGGAGCTCTCCGGGCCAGATGGTGCGCCAACTTCATGGGATCGACCAACCTGATAGACTCCCTGTGCATCATAAAGCAGTTTGTTTTTGAAGAAAAACGCTGTTCAATGGAAACACTTCTTGCGGCACTTGATGCCGACTGGCAGGGATTTGAATCCTTACGGGCATCGATACTGAACAAAGGGAAGTTTTTCGGCAACAACGATGAACTTTCCAACGGCGTGGCACAGCGTTTTTACACTTCAGTACACACATTTGCCGATGGCAGAACAGATTATTTCGGGCACTTTATCTGCTTCGGCAACCTTACGGGATACAACACCCATTTTGCCCGTTATGGTGCTTTGACACAAGCGACCCCCGACGGCAGAGTCGCCGGAAGTGCGCTGCTTTTCGGTTCCGGACAGGCGAATGGTAAAGATAAAGCCGGCATCACTTCCCATCTGCTTTCCGTGGCCCACATGGATCCGACAGGAGTCATGTGCGGCAACAGCATCATGAATCTTACGATAGATGAAAATACAGTACATGATGAAGAAAGTTTCCGGAAACTTGTAATGCTGGTTGAAACATATTTTAAGGAAGGCGGTCTGCATCTTCAGTTGAATCATGTTTCTGCGGAAGAATTGATCGCTGCAAGAAAAGATCCGGACAAATACAAAAGTATCCGGGTACGGGTTTCCGGATTTTCAGCGATATTCGTCAATTTGACTGAAGCAATTCAGGAGAATGTCATCGCCAGAACCGTCAATCCGGTATAAAATAAAATATTCGCCAGGTCTTGAACTTGATTTTTCCTCCGGAAATGCTATTTTATACTGTTCAATAAAAACTGTAAAACCAGAAAAAATAAAGGAATGGATAAAATGAAACAGAATGGTGAAACTCTGCAGCTTTTGAAACAAATCGAATCTCTCGGAATACCCTCAGTTGACTGCGTGGTGTTCCACAAAGGCCAAAAGGTTTTCAGATACTGTTCCGGTTACTCCGACGAAGCAAAAACCCAAAATATTGACGGCAGTGAGCGTTACAATATATACTCCTGTTCGAAACTTATAACCTGTACCGCTGCACTTCAGCTGGTGGAACGGGATATTCTCCGTCTTGACGATGCCGTATACGAATATCTGCCGGAGTTCAAACACATGAAAAAACTGGCAGACGGCAAACTCGAAGATATCAGAAACACCATGACCTGCCGCCACCTTTTCACTATGACTGCAGGACTGACTTATAATGTGGACTCTGAAAATATCAAACGGGGCGCGGCTGAAACCAAAGGTACCATGCAGACCCGCGAGGCAATGAAATATCTGGCGTGTGATCCTTTGAGTTTTGAACCGGGGTCATGCTGGCAGTACAGCCTCTGTCATGATGTGCTGGCAGCGGTAGTCGAGGTGGTTTCCGGAAAAAAATTCGGTAATTATGTCAAAGAAAACATTTTTGATATTGTCGGCATGAAGCGTTCCACATTCATGCTGCCGGAAGAAGAACTTTCCCAGATCGCAGCCCAGTACCGTTTCGATGCTGCAAGCCGGAGTTATGTACCGGTCGGTCCGAAAATCAGATCCTATAAACTCGGTTCTGAGTATGAAAGCGGCGGTGCAGGATGTATTTCCACCGTTGACGACTATATCGCCTTTATTGAGGCCTTGCGTTCCGGCGAGTCTCTGCTCAAAAAAGAAACCATTGCCCGTATGACGGTTCCGCAGATCAGTCATGCCGCAGAAAAACAGCTGCGCAGCTTCCTTCCCGATGAGAATTACTCCTACGGCCTCGGAGTCCGTTGCACCAAACCCGGATCTGAGATCGTTGATTACGGCTGGGGCGGAGCTGCCGGAGCATTTCTGGCGATCATGCCGCAGCATGAAATCACTATCTTTTATGCACAGCATGTACTGTCTTCTCCGGCTCAGGCTGTCCGCGGTCTTTTGCGTGAAGCAGTACTGAAAGACTTACAATGAACAATAAAAAAGCTCTGATTTTCGATATTGAAAAATTTGCAGTCCACGACGGACCTGGTATCCGGACCGTCGTGTTCATGAAGGGCTGTCCGCTGCATTGTGTCTGGTGTCACAACCCGGAATCGCAATCATTCAAAGCGGAATTGTTTTTCAACCGGACCAAATGCACCAACTGCGGAAATTGTACTGCGGTATGTCCGGCAGGAAGCCATAAATTATTCGACGGGAAACACGATTTCAACCGGGAAAAATGTACTTCCTGCGGCATGTGTGCAGATAATTGTCCTGCTGAAGCGTTGAAACTTTCCGGAGTGGAAATGAGTGTGGACGAGGTCATGACCGAAGTGCTGAAAGACAAGATCTTTTATCAGAATTCCGGCGGAGGCATCACCTTGTCCGGCGGGGAGCCGCTTGCTCACTTTGACTTTTCCTTTGCCTTGCTCACCGCAGCAAAAAGTGCAGGACTCCATACGGCAGTCGAAACTTCAGGATTTGCGCCACGGGAACAGATCCAAAAACTGTTCCCCCTGGTGGATCTGTGGCTGTGGGATATAAAATGTTCTCCGGAAAAACACAAGGATCTTACCGGAGTACCTTTTGAGCCGATCCTGGAAAATTTGATTTCCGTCGCCGCTGCAAACGGGAAGATCATATTGCGCTGTCCACTTGTTCCGGGCGTCAACGATGAAGATGCTCATCTGCTCAATATTGCCCGCCTTGCCAATGAAGTGGCGGGGGTTCAGGAAATCGACCTTGAACCATATCATCCCATGGGTGAAGGAAAAAGCAGTCAGCTGGGACGGACTGAATCCTTTCATGCCGCGTTTGCTTCTGCAAACGATAAGCTGAGATGGAAAAATACGATTTCTGCCCATACTCAGACCCCGGTACATCTTTATTGAAAAAAACTCAAGTAAAAATTTATTATGCTCTCACCTTCTTCGCTTTTTCAAAACGGTGCAGTCCTGCAGCGTGACATGGAACTTCCGGTATGGGGGAAGGCACACCCCGATACCATTGTTGAAGTCATTTTTGACGGAATTTCCAGTTTCGGCCGGAGTTCATCCACAGGAGATTTCATGGTATATCTGCCGCCTCACAGCGCAGGCGGTCCTTATGAACTTCGCATAAAATCCGCCGGAGAAGAACTCGTTTTCCGGGATATCCTCGTGGGGGAAGTGTGGTTGTGTTCCGGTCAATCCAATATGCAGTATCTGCTTTCCTCTGATCGGTGTGCAGCCGGCAAGTCTGCGAGCGGAGAAGAAACATTGGGAAAACGTCAGGAACAGCAATTCAACGATCTCATAATGGAACCGGAAAAACTGCGTTTCTTTTCGGTCGAACACAATATAACAGCAGCCCGTGAAAGCACCTGTCATGGTCAATGGTATACCATGAGCAAAGAACACAGCGGCAAAGCCTCAGCCGTTGCCGCCTGGTTCGGACTCGGTTTGCAATATCAGCTTGATGTTCCCATCGGCTTGATAATCAGTTCACTGGGCGGCACTCCTATCGAAGCATGGATGAGTGAAGAAGCACTTTGTGCAATCCCTGAAACCAGAGAAATGGCTGCTGCGCTCCACCGCAACTGTTGCGAAAAAGGAGCTGATTTCTGGGATATCAATGCTCCTGTTCCCGCTCCTCCGGCAGACGCCCCCATACTCATACAGCCTGACAGCGGCAATGAAGGTTTTTCCAAGGGTTATGCCGATCTCAAGTTTGATGATACATCGTGGAAAGAAATGAAAGTCAGCGGCAGCTGGAAACAGCAGAATATTGCCGGAAACGGAGCCGTATGGTTCAGAAAAAAGATCACGCTCCCTGCAGAATGGGAAAATGCTCCTCTGGAACTCCGGGGCGGCAGCGTTGATAAACATGATATCACCTACTTCAACAATTGTGAGATCGGCAGAACAGGGAGTGGTGTGGAAAGCAAGTTTCATACAGCCCCGCGCCGCTACCCTATAAACGGTGCTTCAGTAAAAAAAGGTGAAAACCTGATAGCGATCAGAGGATTTTCCTATGCATACGATGGGGGAGTAAACGGCAACTGGTTTCTGGTCAATAAAAATACCGATGAGAAAATAACTCTCAACGGCATTTGGAAAGCTCAAGCTGAATATGACCGCGGCAATATCGTTACGCCCACTCCACCGCCGCCACAGCGTGCAAATCACTCCTCTGCCCCGGCTGTACTTTTCAACAGCATGATCGCCCCACTCATTCCTTACGGAATAAAAGGCGTGATCTGGTATCAGGGAGAAAACAACGCCTCCTCTGTAAGCCGTGCTCAAAGTTACAAAAACATGCAGCTGCAGATGATTCGCGACTGGCGTTATAAATGGCGTAATCCGGATCTTGTTTTCATAATGGTCCAGCTGGCAGGTTATGGTACAGCCACAAGTTTTTCGGAAGATTCATCATGGGCCTTTTTGCGGGAATCTCAGCGGCTCACCGCGTTGGAAGATCCCTCGGCCTTTATGATTTCCGCCATTGATATCGGCGAAGAAGATGACATCCATCCGCAAAACAAACTGGATGTTGGGAAACGCCTTGCCATGAGTGCCCTGCATCATGCTTACAAATTTGAGAAAATCACCCCATCCGGTCCGGAACTTATGAAAGCGGAGCGTGAAGCAGACACGGTGCGCCTGACCTTCCGCTACGGTACAGAACTTGAATTGCGGTCTGCAGAAGAATCATTTTTCCTGGCCGGTAAAAACGGTATATTTTTCCCTGCCGCAGCAGTAATTGAAGACGGATGCGTGCTCGTGAGTTCCAGAGAAGTAAAAGATCCTGTCGAACTCCGTTATGCCTGGTCAAACTTTCCTCCGGCCGTACTTTTCAACAAAGCAGGATTCCCTGCCCCGTCGTTCCGTATCGTTTTCGGAAAAGATTTGTGATGCTTAAAAATTACAATACAACGCTCTCCCCGGCATGGGGAGAGCGTTATTTTTACACTTTCTGAAAGCAGCAGCTATCAGGCGTTATCTTTATTCCGCAAAGCGACGCGGCG
>JAFVRT010000035.1 GCA_017504125.1 Lentisphaeria bacterium | reverse complement strand
TGACGGGGAGTGTATAACCCCGCCAGCGGCCGGCAATGATATTGGGACCGCCGAAATCAAAGATCATTTTACGCTGGATCCCGCTGTAAAAAGACACAAAATTCATGTTTTTCATCAGCATTGCCCAGTTGTAGGAAGTTCCGGGATTGCCGGTGCCGCTGAGGCCGCCGAAGTGGTTTGAAAAGACCTTTTTGTGGCTTTTTATCATACCGTTGACAAAGTTTTCGGCGAAAACTTCATTCATAAAGATCCGGTGGTCAAGATGGTGTTTTTTTCCGGGCAGACAATCGGATTCCTGAGCTTCGGGAAAGCGTTTGCGGAACTCACGCATACACCATTGAGAGAAACAGCAATCACGCCCCAGATATTTTTCATCACCGTAAAAGTGGAAGTTGGTATCGTAATAACGCGCTGCAGTCTTTTGATTCAGATAGAGATCGAGTTTGGCATCCGCATTTTTCTGACGGGCTTTGTCTGAAAAACATACCGTGCGGATACGGGGCCCCGGACGGTCAGATTTATAGGCTTTCCAATCTTCTCCCCAGGCGAGAGAACAATTGTTCATGACTACGGGTTCGCTGTTGATCATGCGGATCGCCTGAAGTCCGTCCGTATTGGTCTGATAGCAGATGATTTTTTCAAATCCCAATTTTTTATAAACAGGATATTTTTCGCTGTTTTGCAGTTTTGTCCATACGAGGGCGTGCATTTTTTCCGTATCAACGGGACGGCTGATGACAGAAAATTCCTGTTTGACTGATTCGGTGAGCTGATTTTTCTGATCAAAAAATTTCACCGATGCCAGATGAAGGCAAACTTCGGGATCCTGCGGGGTGAATGAAAAGTTTTCGCCGGGAGCCAGAATTTTTCGCAGAACGATACGGCCGTCTGCTCCGGTGACCGCAGCTTCAGCATGGTGGAACTTCCGTTTGGGCAAAACTTTTATCTGACAGCTTCTGCCGAAAGGAATACTCCGGGGCATAATGATCCCCGATGCTGCAGCGGAGGTCGTGTTGAGGGCAACTGCACCAGCATCGGAAATTTTCTTTTGATTAAGAAGCCGGAATTCCATATTCCAGATACCGGAAGGAAGTTCACTCAAGGGGATCGTGACTTTGCCGGGAGCAGGGTATTTTCTGACAGCAAGAACTTCGTTGAAACGGTCCGGGAAAAACAGTTCGATTTCCCCTTTTGCGCCTTGTGTTTCCACCGTAACACTTTGTTTTGAAACGCTGATCCCGGTAACTTTATTCTGAGTTCCGGGAACCAGGATCTTTTTCAACATCCGGCAAAAGAACAATTCACTGTATTCATACCAGGGATAAACCCAGTTGTGCCGGGTGATTTCCCGGAATCTGTCGATTCCCTCCGGTATGAGAGGATTGAATTTCTGCACATTGCTTTTGAAATTGAAGATCAGCGAAAAACTTTTCCCTCTGCCGTACAAACTGGCGATATTTTTCAGGTCTTTGCGGCTCACTTTGCGGCGGACGGGGAGAAATTGCAGCTCGGCGGCAACACCGGAGTCAACCGGGGTGCCCAAAAACTGCCGGGGAATGTTGGCACAGTCAACAAAGACCAGCGGTTTTTCCGCTTTGCACATTTTTTTCAGCAATTCAAGTATTTCCGGGGCTCCGTCAGTTTTGAAGTCAAGCTCCTGTATGACCAGTGCCTTCGGAAGTTTTGCCGGGATCTGGCGCAGGGAATACTTTTCGATACCGGGAGCCATGATGCTGGCGTAGACGCCCATAAGACGGGTGCCGCCTATTTCGCCTATTTCTTTGATTTTTCCCAACAGCGGCAGATAGGTGAAATCAATGTCCATACGCTGGGCGCACTCCTGCATGCGGCGGACGTATGTTTCGTTGTAAGCACCCCGGATGTAAGGTAAATAAAGGACAGAAGGCAAATCAAAAGCTGCCGGTTTGAACCATTTTTTATGAGGCGTCGGTTCGTAGTGGCTGTTTTCGATCCATTTCAAGGGTGAATACCAGGTGGAAAGAAGCCGTTCTTTTTCCAAATCACCGTCTGCCGGAAGCGGGAACAGTTTCAACGTGAGATTTTTCACTTCAAGAATATGGTTCGGTTTGCCGCATTGAAAATATATCTTCAACGCCGCTGCATCGGGAGGCGTGAAAAAGGTATGACTGAAACTCTGCTCCGGGTGAGCCTTTCTGTTCCATGGGTAGAATTGAAACCATGTGGAGGTGATCCTGTTACCTTTTTTATCCAATGCGACCACACATCCCTGGGCGCTGCCGTTGACGGGATTGATATTGGTCACTTTACATGAAATACGGTATTTGCGGTTCGGCAGGATCCTGACATTCTCAAACAGAGTCGTCGTGGTATTATCTTTGGAGTGGATGAAGTAACTCTTTTTTTTCAGAGGAACATCCGTTTCTGAAAAAAGCAGAAACGGCAGCATGACGAGTGGAAGTAAATACTTTTTCATGATTCTATCTTTCGGTGACATTGAATGGATTGAGTCCTGCGTCCCTGTCGGAAGTTATCTGAGTATAGCAAAGTGACCAGGTGCTTGATGAAACGTGTCCGTCAAAATGCAGCAGATTAAGTTTTGTTCCGTTGGCATGGAGATAGCGGAAATTTGCCCATTTATTGTCATAAACTGTACGCATGTTGATGGTAAAGTTTTCAGCTTTTGCGCTGTCAAGCATAAAGACTGTGAAACTCGGGTACATGACCCGGTTGTGACGGACTCTGTAAAAAGTCTGACCGTTCATCGACAGTGCTTTGTTCCCCTTGGCGGAGTTGGAGGGAGCCTGATCTATCTTGGCTCCGCCGGAAAGCGTACCGATTTCCACGGGGATAGTCGGACAACTGAAAACAATGGGTTTGGTGATAGCGACATTTTGCCCCTGTATCTGGGAAAGGTTATAGTAGCTGTAAGTGGAAAATCCGAGAAATGGCGCAAGCATGACATACCAGGCTCCGCCCTGAGCTTTATTGGCGTAACCTTCAAAAACCGTATCGCCGGAGGTGTAGTGGAAAGGTGTCCAGCCCTTGTATTGATCGGCGTAAGCTGCTGCGGCATTGCCGGTCTGGCGGAAATTGGATTGGCAAAATGCCTGGCGCCCCCGTTCCCGTGCCTGCTGCAGGGCAGGCATAAGCATGGCGGCGAGAAGTGCGATAATAGCTATCACGACCAGCAGTTCGATCAGCGTGAATGATGATCTGGCGAATGATGTTCCGGACTTGTGAAGCGCAGAAGCTGTCTGATGAGTGTGTGAACACTCCGCTTGAAAGCGGGAACTTGGGCAATGAATCAGTTGTTCCATAAATTTCTCCGACAAATTATTTTTTAATGAAAAGAAACATACTGTAAAAATATACAATAAATTTCTCCGACAAATTATTTTTTAATGAAAAGAAACATACTGTAAAAATATACAATCCGAATTTGTTTTGTGCAACTTGTTTTTGAAGTGTATCATTATCCGAAACGGTCATCTGATATAAAAATCCGTTCGTGGCGGAAAAAAGGCTTGCTATTTTGTTATCAGAATGTTATCTTATATGACAGAGTTATCCGAAGTGTGTGTTTTTCGGAAAATTTATTTTAATTCAGGATACTCATAAAATGGCAGAGATAACGCGTTCACAGATCGGTTTCAAAGAGGATAGTTTCGACTCCTGGGATACCGGGGTGCGTAAAGGTATGCTGCACAGAAAAGTCGTTTTGCCGAACAATCCCAAGTTTCCCCTTTCACCGGTCCAGTTTTTGGATGAGAGCCGTCGGGACAAACGCTGGTTCAAGCACAATAATTATCCGAAACTTGCACTGGAGCTGATTCTTGAAGGAGCTGTTGAATTCCGGCTGGAAGACAAATCCCATATCGCATCTGTCGGAGATTGTTCTGTTATTGTGCCCGGTACCACTGTGACAATGGTCAACAGCGGGACCCAATGGCGCAGAAAACTGTGCCTGATCATTGACGGAATGGCTTTGGAAGCTCTGCTCAGTGCTTTCGGGTTCTGTAGTTTCTGTATCGTAAAAGTGCCTGAGCCGGAAAAGTTGGTGAAAATGTTCGATGAGATCGCTCAGATGATGGAGTCTTCCGGAAATTCGACAGTGGAACTTTCAAGTGCCGTCTACAGATTGCTGGGGGAGCTGTCATGCTATGTCATGCAGGAAAACAATTTGTCTTCGATGCAGAAGGTGGTCAAATTTATGGAAGGCAATCTCCACCGTTCCATAGATATGAAAGAATTGATCGCCATAGCCGGATGCAGTGAAGCATCTTTGAGACGGTGGTTTTACCGTGAATTCAAACTTGCGCCTTTTGTGTTTCTCAAAGAAATGCGTTTGCGCCGCGGGGTGGAGTTGCTGAAATCAAAAAACAATATTTCAACAAAAATGCTTTCTTACGAATGCGGATTTGCTTCGGTGCCTTCTTTTATCAAAGCATTCCGGGAGCATTATGGAGTCACTCCGGGGAACTGGAGAAAAAAGAATGTAAATCTCTGAATCGTTCCGTTTTTTCATTTCGCTATTTTGCCGGGAACAAAAATCATTGAGCAGAAAACAGATGTGTTTCTCTGTATTTTTTGGGTGAAACGCCGCTTAATCTCTTGAAGAAATGAGAAAAATAAAATTCCGAGGAAAAATTCAATCGTGCAGCGGTCAATTTGACCGACATTTCCGGCATAAGCAGCAGCTGGGCGGCCTTATTGAATATCTCCTGCTGGAGAAATTGTTTCGGAGAAATATTGAAAACGGTGCGGAATTCCCGGAAAAATGCGGACTCCGGCAAATGCATGAGCGATGCAAGTTCTGCCGCAGTCGTCGAAGCATCTGCCTGTTCGCGGACAAAATACAAAACATCGCTGAACCGCTGCATTTCTTTGATTTCAAATGCGTAATGTTCCGGCCAATGCCGATGGCAGAAACGCAGGGCGAACTCCTGACTTCTGGAAAGCTGCAGCACCGGATCTCCGGAATTGAAAATTGCCATAGCTTCATGCATCATTTCCAACGAGCGTTCCGGAAAAACATGCTGCTGACCGGAGTATACATCCACCCCCGGAAAAAGCTCCAGTTTGAAATGGATGGCAATATGTTCATCTCTGAGTGTATGACTGTACCGCTGCGGTAAATTGCACGGACAAAGCGTAATCAACCCCGGTTCGCTGGTGTATTCTTCTTTTGTCTTCAAATTACGCATGACCGAGGCATTTTTACCATCGGAACGGATACAGACAGAAAGCAGATTGAAGGGAAGTGTGTAATCACGGACAAACTCAACACTTTCATGAAATAATGCAACCATGGTAAAATGAGCCTGCCGTTTTACCGGAACACTTATAAAAAAAGGGGTGAGTTTTTTTTCAGGTCCGTTATCTGTATGGCCAGTTTTTATTTCTTTTGGCATGTTATTTTCAATTCCCGAATTCAAATGTAAAAATTCCGGCATATCCCTGCTGTTTGTCATTCTTCCCGAAAATCTCAACGCACTGTACAAGATCGATACGGCGCAAGTATTGCAGAGTAATATACTGCACAGAACAGTATTTTCAAGCTGCTGAATTGCAGATAATGACGATTTTACAATATATTATGTTTGGTATGCCATTGATTCTCCTGAGCGACAGATGATATATCAGCCGCCGGTTCCACAACTGAAAGATAATTATTTGCCGGATTCATTTTTGCCATGCCGCGGCAATGGACTTGCAAAAAGTGAATATGTGGTGTATATTATCCTATTATGATAAGTAAAATAAAAAACAATACAGCAAAGATCGCCGTGGTCGGCCTCGGTTATGTGGGACTGCCGCTGGCGGTGGAGTTCGGACGCAAATTCGATGTGGTCGGTTTCGATGTGAAACCCGACCGTTTGGAGATGCTGCGCAGCGGAGTGGACACTACCCTTGAAAGTTCCGCGGAAGAATTGAAAAATGCCCGCTTTCTCCGGTACAGCGGAGATGAAAATGATCTCCGGGACAGGGATATCTTTATCGTTACTGTGCCAACTCCCGTCGATCAGCATAAACATCCTGACCTTACACCGCTGATCCGGGCTTCGGAAACAGTTGGCCGGGTGATCCGCAGGGGCGGTATCGTCATTTACGAAAGTACTGTCTACCCCGGATGTACGGAAGAAGATTGCGTGCCGGTCATCGAAAAAATCAGCGGTCTGAAATTCAATGAAGACTTTTTCTGCGGCTACAGTCCGGAACGGATAAATCCCGGAGATAAAAGCCATAAACTTACCTCGATCCTGAAAGTAGTTTCCGGATCGACAGAAGAAACTGCCGCTGCAGTAAAAGCACTTTATGACTCCATTATTTCTGTCGGGACTTATCTTGCTCCTTCTGTTAAAGTGGCGGAAGCCGCCAAGGTCATAGAAAATTCCCAGCGGGATCTCAATATCGCTTTTGTCAATGAACTGGCCAAGATATTTCATCTCATGGGGATCGATACCGGCGAGGTTCTGAAAGCAGCTGCCACCAAGTGGAATTTTCTCCCCTTCAAACCCGGTCTGGTCGGCGGGCATTGCATAGGAGTCGATCCGTACTATCTGACATGCAAAGCCCAGGCTCTCGGATATCTCCCTGAAGTGATCCTTGCCGGCAGACGCATAAATGACGGCATGAATGAATATGTGGCCACCAGAGTGGTCAAATTGATGATCCGCAAGCATCAGACGGTTTGCGATTCCAGAGTGCTGGTGCTGGGAATAACTTTTAAGGAAAATTGTCCTGATATCCGCAATTCACAAGTTCCCGGAGTTATCAATTCTCTCTGTGATTTCGGCTGTAAGGTGGATATTCTCGATCCCTGGGCCGATCCGGATGAAGTGAAACGCTGTTACGGATTTGATGCAGTAAGGGATTTTTCTGAAATCGATCCTGAAAAGTATGATGCAGTAGTGGCTGCTGTTGCCCATAGACAGTTTGCAGAGATCGAGTGGGGAAAATTCAGTAAACCCGGACGGGTGATATTTGATGTAAAGGGCTTTCTGCCCGCTGATGCAGTTGACGGAAGGCTTTGAAAATGAGTGTGAGCAATAGCGAAGTTCTGGTTACCGGAGGAGCCGGATTCATCGGCTCCCATCTGGTGGATGCATTGCTGAAAAACAGCAATCGGGTGATATGCCTTGACAACTTCAGCACCGGCAGACGGGAAAATCTGGCCGATGCGTTGAAAAAAAACAGTTTCAGACTTGTGGAAGGGGATATCAGGGATCGCAGTGTCTGCCGCGAAGTCATGAAAGGAGTGAAAGTAGTTTTTCATGAGGCTGCTTTGGGTTCAGTCCCCCGCTCCATCGCTGATCCTGCCGAGTCCACTTCGGTGAATGTTGCCGGATTTGTCAATATTCTTCATGCCGCCGTTGAAGCAGAGGTGGAGTCTTTTGTTTATGCTTCAAGTTCCTCCGTATACGGAGATGAAGAAAAACTGCCGAAACAGGAGGAACGCATCGGAACGGCTCTTTCTCCGTACGCTGTCACTAAATATGCCGATGAACTTTTTGCTGCAAACTTTGCCGCTGTCTACGGTTTGAAGATCACCGGATTGCGCTATTTCAATGTATTCGGTCCCAGACAGGATCCCAAAGGTGCTTACGCGGCTGTGATCCCCCGTTTTGTTACGGCACTTCTCCGGAATGAAAGTCCGGTCATTTTCGGTGACGGTACTAATTCAAGGGATTTTACCTATGTTGCCAATGTGGTAAGTGCCAATATGCTGGCTGCTGCAAGAAAAACTGACGGACACCGGGTCTACAATGTGGCTGCGGGGGGAAGAACCGATCTGAATGAACTTTTTGCCCTTCTGAAAAATGATCTGCTTGAAAAAGGTGTGCCGTGCGGCGGAGTCGATGTGAAATATGCGCCCTGCCGTGCCGGTGATATACCCCATTCCTTTGCAGATATTTCCAGAGCAGAGGAAGAACTCGGATACCGTGTCCTTTTCAGTATAAAAGAAGGGATCCGGGAAATGACCGGGTATTATG